>JBPCQV010000170.1:0-9911 GCA_050997725.1 Acidimicrobiia bacterium | reverse complement strand
CTCGAGCTCTTCTATCTCCGGAAGGGGCTCGAAGTTGATCTTCGACATCTCCTCGATGGTCCCTTTGCTCTTCACAAGCCAGTTGGAGTAGAGGTCGTTCCAATTCTGGAAGTAATAGCCAGCGCGTTCCATGAACTCGGGCACCCTAGCCTCGATACGGGCCGGGTCGTCGACGCCCACCGGCGAGAAGTAGGGATACCCGTAGAGCACTCGGAAGTCGAGCCCGTCGGCGGGGGGGATGCGGTAGTGACGGCTGTTGTACTGAGAAAGCCCGCCGATGGCATGCTCCACATGGGTCGCATCCCACGGTGTCATCGCCCACCCCCAATGCATGCTGTCCTGGAACCAGAACCGATTGTCTTCGTACTCCCGGCGACCTTCGGAGAAGGGAAGGTTGTAGGTGTAAAGCTCTTCCCACCCTTCCGCGCCTTCCGGCACAGGGATCGAAAACGGACTCGGAAAACGGGACTCGGCCATGGATCCTCCTCGCTTGTTGGGCCGGCTGCTACTCGCTCGACTTCTTCTGGGCATTAAAGGGGGAAATCAGGGTGGCGATGATCGACGCCATCTGATCGCCGGCCTGCGGGATGGGCTTGCGCTCCTTGCGCGACCAGACCGTTTCCGGCCTCGCCTGGAGCAAGAGGATGTTTTCCCCGGCCGGAAGATGCCGGTCGATCGCCCATTCCAGGTCCTGCGGTCCCCCATAGAACTTCTCAGCGCGGCGGGCCATGTCGGCCAGCGCCTTGATCTCGTCGTCGTCGAGGCACTGGAGGGCTTGACGCTCGGGGTCGACCTCGACCTTCTCGACTTCGTTCGATTCGTTGATCCGAAACTCGATCGCCTTCGGGCCTATCGAACGGCGAACGATTTCTCGCATGACCTTGTCGACCAGGTAGTTGTCTGGGGTGACCTCGCCTCCCACCACTGCCTCGCCGAAACCGTAAGAGGCGTCGATCGCCACTTGTGAACGATCGCCATTGGTGGGATTGAGGGTGAAGGCGACGCCCGCAGCCTTGGGGTCGACCATCTTCTGAATTGCCACTGACATCGAGACGATCTCATCGCCAAATCCCATCTCGTGTCGGTAGGCAATAGCTCGATCGGTGAAGAGCGACGACCAGCATTTGCGGAGGTGGTCGAGAACCGCTTCTTCGCCCTTGATCCAGAGATAGGTGTCCTGCTGACCGGCGAAACTCGCGTTGGGAAGATCCTCGGCGGTCGCCGAGCTCCGCACCGCGACCGGGAGATTCTCGACTCCGCAGCGGTCGCAAAGTGCTTGATAAGCCTGCCTCACCTCCTCTTCGATCCCTTGCTCGAGAGGAAGATCTTCGATCAGCTTGCGAACCTCGCGTGAGATCTGACGCAACCCGGCCGGATCAGCGAGATCGATCGATTCCAGCAATCCATTGATCGTGTCGCGGGTTTCCGTGTGCGAGCGCAACGTCTCGAAGGCATCAGTGGTCACGGCGAAACCTGGAGGTACCGGCAGCCCGGCACCCAACATTGTCCCGAGGCTGGCAACTTTGCCACCAACTCGCGGACGGTGCTCTTCTTCGAACTCGTCGAACCAAATGATGTAGTTAGACATCGCGACCTAGACAACTGACAAGAGATAACAGACAAGAGACAGAGGACCGCTGGTGATTCAGGGGTGGGAAATAGCGGGCCCCTTCCCCATGGTGGGTCAATTTGGTAGAGGTTGGCTTGTGTGGAGTTTTCGTCGGCTTGAAGTGTGGAAGAGATCTCGCATGCTTATTGCCGATAGCTATCGCCTCACCGGGACGTTTCCCCTTACCGAAACCTACGGATTGACCTCGCAAATTCGGCGCGCGGCCGTCTCGATCGGCGCCAACATCGCCGAGGGGGCCGGTCGTGAGGGTGGGAAAGACCGAGCGCGGTTCCTCGAAATCTCGATTGGCAGCTCTAACGAGTTGGAGCATCATCTGATCGTTGCGTCCGACTTGGGGTTCCTTAGGCCCGTGGACCTCGACCCTCTCCTGGACGAAATCGGACAAATCAGGCAAATGTTGATCGCGTTGCGAGCGCGCAGCCTCCGTGAGATTTGATATGGACCTAAACGCCCATCCGTTGTCTCTTGTCTTTTGTCTTTTGTCTTCACGTGGGAACCCAACGCTCGTCGAGTTGCCAGGTCGGGAGGCTGTCGATCTCTGGGACGTGGATCTCTTGGACGCGGTTGCGATAGCTCACCGAGGCTTCCTTGCCGCCCTCCCGCAGCTTCACCCGGACATGCTCGGTGTTGTAGGGCTCGCCGGGGTCGTAACCAAAGGCTGTGATGGCAAAAGCCCGGATCGGCCCGGAGTGGGTCGCGATCAGGAGACGAGCACCCGGATACTCGTCGGCTAGTTGGCGGATCCCGTGCCAGAAACGGCGGACCACCATCGCCGGCGGCTCGAAATGCAACATGGGAATCTGGAGCCAGTGCTGGATGGGGTCCGAGCCGCCGCTCTGGGTCCGCCAAAAACGGTCGACTTCTACCAGCCACATCGGGCGGGCGCCGAGGGCGGTGCGCTCGAATTCTTCCAAGTTGGCGTAGTACTGGCGGAAGGCAGCTGTGACGTCGCGGAGCCCGTCGGGCGTGGCGACTTGGAAGTTGCGGAATTCTTCCATCGGGGCGGGCTCGAAAACTTTGACATCTTTTTCGAACATCGCCAGACCGTCGGTCAGCCCCTTATGAACATGGATTGCCGTCTGACCGGCGCGGTTGGTGGCGGCATGCCGCAGGACGATCGTCTCGCCACTCGAAACCCGCTTGCTGATTGTGTGTCCGTAGGTGTGGGCCTGCCAGGTCCCGCTTGGGGTAAGGCCGGCCTCGGTTGAGTAGCCCTGGGTCTCGCCATGCCGGATCAGGTAGACGTCGGCGGCCAGCTTCGACCTCGCCTCAGGCGGAGCCGAGATCTCCTTGGTGCGGTTGTCCTCGGACATCGACTGTTGCATCGCGAGACCGACTCGCTGATAGAGAGGCGGCTGCTGCTCGGTGATCGACTTGCCATCCCGTCGCTCACGGAACTGGCGCAGATACAGAGGAGTGTTGTCGTCGCCGTCCTCTACGACATTCTCCTTTGACTTTGCCTTCGATTGCCGCTCCAGGTATTTCGCCAGATAGAGCGGAGCTTCGTATCGCTCGGTGCGAGGAAAGTTGATCTCCGGCTCGAGTTTGTCGGTCATGAGTGCACTGTGAGGAAGTCTTGGTCGACTACCCCTTCGTAGTAGAAGATTGCGCGTCCCATCTCGGCCTCGGTCCAGACGATCGGCTCCCGATCGGGATCAACCCAATAGCCGCCGGTGTACACCTCGTTGCGGTTGCCGGCCGGATCAAAGAAATAGAGGCCCCAGCCGCGGGTAGCGCCATGGCGGGTGGGACCGGCATCGATCCGGACCCCGTTGAACGCGAGCAGATCGGCCGCGCGGCGAAGCTCATTCCAATCATCCACCCAGAAAGCGACGTGATGAAAGGCGCGGTTGGGGCCCGTCACAAAGGCGAGGTCGTGGGCCTTGTGGGTCCGCTCGAGAAATGAGACGAGCAGGTGGCCGTCGTCGGAGAGGATCTTCTCAGTGAGCCGAAAGTCGAGCACATTCATGAAGAAATCGGTCACTCCGTCCACGTCCTCGCACATGACAAAGATGTGATCGATTCGCGGAGGGTGAATACCCGTGAGACCCTGGGGCTCCGGCGGCGGGTTGAGAAGCGGGAGCAAGTTGCCAACCTGTTCCATCCCCCAGACCAGGTCGACGGTGTGCCCGCTCGGTGCATCAAAACGAACGGTCTCCCCCGAGCCCGGTCCGAGCTGACCGGCGTCGAACCGCTTGGTGGCGACCCCCGCTTGCTCGAGGCGTTCCTGGTAATGGTCGAGGTCGGAGCAGTCCTGGAGTTTGAACCCCATGACGTCGAGGCCGTAAGTCGGGGCGAAATTGAGGATGATCGAATGGTGCTGGTGCTCGTCCCAGGCTTTGAGATAGATCCGCTCCGACTCGCGTGCCGTTTCGATCAACCCCAATACCTCGGTGTAATAGGCCGCCGCCAGCTCCAGGTCCGGCACCCGAATCTCGGCATGCGAAAGTCGAAGTATGCCCACTAGACCCCACTCATCCATTCCTGCGTAAAAACCCCCGGGATTAGAGGCGCAGATCTACGCAGGAATGAGCTGAGGGTCATGTGTGGACTTTGATAAACCGTTCGTTGACTTCGTTCTCGTAGTAGAAGAGTCCCCGTCCGAAGTTGTCCTCGGTCCAGGTGATAGTCGGGAAGTCGGGATCAGGGCGATAGCCACCCGTGAAGACCTCGTTGCGGGTGCCCATCGGGTCGAAGAAATAGATGGTGTTGCCCCGCGTGATCCCGTGACGGGTCGGCCCGACGTCGATCGCAATCGCGTTGTAGGCCAGGATGTCGGCGGCCTTGCGGACGTGGTCCCAATCGTCGAGCCAAAATGCGAAGTGGTGAAGCGCACCGTTGGGGCCATTGACCACCGCGATGTCGTGTGGTGAATGCGAGCGCTCCATCCACACGCCGATCGGATGGCCGTTGCCTCCCAGGAGTTGTTCCGTCAGCCGGAACCCCAGAACCTCCATGTAGAACTTGGTGGCCTCGCCCACCTCCTCGGCGTTGATCAGCAGGTGATCCATGCGGGGGGGAGAAATTCCGCGGAAAGCCTCAGGCTCGAAGCGCGGGTTGAGCTTGCCCCACTTGCTTCCGACTTTCTCGACCTCATGTACCAGCTCCATCTCGTGGCCGGAGGGGGTTTCGAAGCGGATCGATTCGCCCTGGCCGACTTCTTCGCCGGCCGAGACACGATGGACGGCAAACCCGTAGGTCTCCACCCTTTTCTCCAGGGTCTCGAGATCGTCTTCGGTCTCAACTTTGAAGGCGAAGCGGTCAATGCCAACTCGGGGGTCGTAGCGGACGGCGAGGGAATGGTGATCCTCTTCGTCCCAGCATTTGAAGAAGAGTCGATCTTCGGTCCGTTCGGTGATTTCGAGGCCCATGACCTCGGAGTAGTAAGCCGCAGCCAGATCGAGGTCGGGAACCTTGATATCGACGTGGCTCAGACGCAGGATTCCCATCGCGTCACTTTTATCAGACCCGGACCTGATCGGCGTGCAAAATTCCGGTATACGGAACGATTTGTGCCGCATAGCGGAAACGCTGTCCCTTAGACGGGACGTCGCCTGTACGGTGGGAAAGGTGAGTACGCCCGCAAGAGGCGAGCCCGAAGGCATGCGAACGGCTTTGGCTGATTATGTCCGCAGCGTCCACCAGGCCTACGCCAGTCAAGCGACGACGCAACCTCCCGCGATTCAGGGACGGATGACCCTCCTCTCGACTCCATTTACGGTGGTCGCGGCTGCGGCCCGCAATCTCCATGTGATTGCCACCCGCGAAACGTTGAGCGCGCCTCGCGGACAAGAGGTTGAAGTTGCCGATTCGATCGACGGCGTCGAGTGGGTGTTGCGTTTTCTCGACCCGATCGTTTTGCCTTCCCTCGGCTTCATAGATGAGTCCGCGGCGCCGCGTCCTGACCTCGTGCGGAGGGCGATCGGCATCAGCACCCATCTCTATCACTTGATCGTGCAGCCGGGTAGTCAGCTGACACAGCATCACGCTGGGCACGCCGGGTCCGGCCTGGCCAACTCCCATGTGGCCGAAGCGCGGGACTTTGAAGCGATCAGGGCGGCGGCGAAGGGGCGGGAAGCGCTGGTGGACGAAATGGAAGGAGCGGCCGCGGCCGGTCTGCCGAGGGCCCAAGTCCTGCTCGCGCGGGAGATCGCGCCCGAACTCGGTCAGATGAATTACGCCGACCCCGAGGCTGTGCGCAAGGCGTTGCTGAGCGCGGTTCGAGGTGGAAACCGTGGCTGACGGGCCCGGTTTGTCCTCGGTCCGCAACGCTGCCCGCATCCTCAAGGCGTTCACGGTCGACCACAAGGCTTACGGGGTGACCGAACTTGCTCGCGCCCTCGGCCTGTCCACATCAACCGTGCACCGCTTGCTGACGACGCTCGAAATCGAGCACCTCATCGAAAAGGATCATCGGATTGGAAAGTATCGGCTCGGTTTGGCGGTCTACGACTTGGCGGCCGCCGTCGCACCGGGATTTGACCTTTCGGAAGCGCTACTCCCACCGATGACGATTCTCCGGAATCGCACCGGTGAGACGGTCCAGGTGGCCGTGCTCGACGGACGCCAAGTGGTTTACATCGAGCGCCTCGACAGTCCTCACACTTTGCGCTTCTTCGCCGAGAAGCAGGGACGCCGCAATTGGGCTCATTGCACCTCGACTGGCAAGGTCTTGCTTGCCTTTCTGGCGGCCACCGACCGCGAACGGCTCTTCGATGGATGGATCCTCGAACCCCTTACGCCCCGCACCATCACTGACCTGGGAAAGCTGACGGCAGAGCTCGAGCGCGTCCGTGACCTCGGGTTTGCAGAGAACAATGGCGAATCCGACCTCGCGGTCCTGAGTATTGGTGCCCCGATCCGTGACGCCACGGGCCAGGTGATCGCCGCGTTGAGTTTGGCGGGGCCGGTTTCACGAATGGAAGCCGAACGCACTTCGTTGCGTCACTCGGTGACGAGCGCGGCCGCAGTGGCATCGCGACGGCTCGGGTTCGAGCAACACCGGACGGTGGGGCAATGAGCCCATCGGGGACAGTCCACTCCGACATTGCCGACTCGCTGTTTGCAGCACGAGCCAGCCGGGTTCCGATCGACCCGATCACCGAAACGAATAAGGCTCTCGACGTCGCCGATGCCTACCGCATTCAACAGCACTTCGTCGCCCGGTTGCTCGCTGCTGGTGGGGAGACGGTCGGCTACAAGCTCGGTCTCACCTCAAAGCCGATGCAAGAGATGATGGGCGTTGACCAGCCCGACTACGGACCGGTGCTGTCGTCGATGGTTTTCGACTCCGGGGTCGAGATCGATCTGGAGTCGTACATTCAACCTCGAGTAGAGGCTGAGATTGCTCTCGTCCTCGAAGCTCCGTTAGCCGGTCCCGAGGTGAGCCTCGGAGCAGCCCGCCTGGCCGTTGGCGGGGCCCGCGCTGCGATTGAGATGGTCGATAGCCGGATCAAGGATTGGAAGATCCAATTGATCGACACGATCGCCGATTTGGCCAGCTCGGCGGCCACCATTCTCTCGGATCAGGTTGTGCCGATCGACGACTGGGACCCGCGGCTTTGTGGAATGGTCATTAGCCGCAATGGGAAGACCGTCGACACGGGAGCGGGGGCCGCCGCTCTCGGAGATCCGATCGCCGCGGTGGCTTGGCTGGCCAACACGCTTTCTCCCTACGACCTCACATTGGAACCTGGCTGGTTCATCATGACTGGCGCCCTCCATCGCGCTTTTCCGGTCGAGCCGGGGGACGAGGTGGAAGCGGAGTTTGATCGGTTGGGCAAGGTGAAAGCGAGGTTCGCATGAGCAAGAAGACCCCGGTCGCCATCGTTGGGTCGGGAAACATCGGCACCGACCTCATGTACAAGGTCGCCCAATCGTCAGTCCTCGAGCTCGGGGCGCTCGTCGGAGTCGATCCGGAGTCGGAAGGCTTGGCACGGGCTCGGGCGCTGGGAATCGATGCTACCCACGAGGGCGTCGACTGGTTGATGGAGCGCGCCGCCGAGTTCCAAATCGTTTTCGAGGCCACCTCGGCTTGGGTGCACCGGGAGAACGCGCCGCGGTATGAGGACGCAGGACTGCAGGCGGTCGACCTCACCCCGGCGAAGCTGGGGCCGTTGGTCGTTCCGACAGTCAACCTCAAAGATCATCTCCACTCGACCAATGTCAACCTCATCACCTGCGGAGGCCAGGCAACAGCGCCGATCGTCCATGCCGTTTCCCGCGTTTGTGAGGTGCCTTATGCAGAGATCGTTTCGACCGTGTCTTCGGTTTCGGCCGGGCCTGGTACTCGGCAGAACATTGACGAGTTCACCAGGACCACTTCTTCGTCCCTGGTCGAAGTAGGTGGCGCCAAGTACGGGAAGGCAATCATGGTTCTCAACCCGGCCGACCCTCCGATCCTCATGCGCAACACGGTGTTCTGCGGCTTGGGAGACGGTTACGACCGGGATCAGGTGAGCCAGTCGATCCTCGACATGGTCAGTGAAGTCGCTGCCTACGTTCCGGGTTACCGCCTGAGGAACGAGCCCGTTTTTGATGAAGACCTTTTCACCACTCCGGGCGGCGATGTGAAAGCCCGGGTGGTCGCCTTGCTCGAAGTGGAGGGGGCCGGCGACTACTTCCCGTCATATGCAGGGAACCTCGACATCATGACGGCGTCGGCCCTCCGGGTGGGAGAGGCGATGGCCGGAGCCGCCAAATGACTCCTCGCTTTCGCCTCACCGACTCCACTCTCCGCGACGGTTCCCATGCCGTTGCGCATCAATTCACCGAGGAACAGGTTCGCCGGGTGGTCAAGGCGCTCGACGGCGCCGGGGTGCCGGTGATCGAGGTGAGTCACGGCGATGGGGTTGGTGGTTCTTCCTTCAACTATGGATTCAGCCACACCAACGAGATGTACCTGATCAAGGCCGCGGTCGCCGAAGCCGCGCACGCCAGGATCGCGGTGCTGATGGTGCCCGGGATCGGGACCAAACAGGATCTGCGCAGCGCCGCCGAGGCCGGCGCCAAGGTCGCCCGCATCGCTACACATTGCACCGAGGCCGACATCTCCCAGCAGCACATCAATCTTGCGCATGAGCTGGGGATGGAAGCGATCGGGTTCCTGATGATGGCTTCGATGACCTCGCCCGAGCTGCTGGCCATTGAAGCCCAGAAGATGGAGTCCTACGGCGCCGACGCGGTCTACGTCGTCGATTCAGCCGGGGCGATGACCATCGACGATGCCCGTCGGCGGGTGGCGGCCGTTAAGGGCGCAGTGACTTGTCAGGTGGGGATCCACGCGCACAACAACCTCTCCCTAGCGGTGGCGAACTCGCTTGCCGCCCTCGAGGAAGGTGTAGACCAGATCGACGCCTGCACAACCGGCCTCGGGGCTGGCGCCGGCAACTGCCCGACTGAGGTTCTGGTCGCGACTTGCGAGAAGTCGGGGATCCCCACCGGAGTCGACGCCTTGAAGATCATGGACGCCGCCGAAGAGACGGTCCGCCCGATCAAACCGGACCAGGGAGTGATCGACCGCGACGGCCTCTTGCTCGGCTACGCCGGCGTCTACGGGTCGTTCCTGCTCCACGCCAAGCGCGCCGCCGAACGCTATGGGGTCGACTCGAAGGAGATCCTCCTCGAACTGGGACGTCGCAAAGTGGTCGGCGGCCAGGAGGACATGATCATCGACGTCGCCGTCGAGCTCCAGCGCCAAAAATCCATTCCTGCGTAAAAAAAACCCCGTGATTGGGAGCGGCTTTCTACCCAAGAATGGTTTGGTTCCGGATTGGACTAGTTCCTGACGTGCCAGTTCTGGCCGGACAACTGCACGGCCAACGGCTTACGCCAGTCGGCACCGTCACGACTATCCGCCCCGCCCACAACGGCAGCAACAGCGAACAATCCGATGACCAAGATGAGGATTAAGAATTCCATAAACCGAATTTTCGACGATTTGACCTTTCACGTCCATCTAATAATTCTTAAGTGATCGTATAGGTATACTTAATAGTCATGCTTGACCTCAAACGACTCCGGTTCCTGCGGGAAGTAGCCGAGCGAGGGACTATTTCGGCTGCAGCCGACGCCCTTGCCTACACCCCGTCGGCCATCTCGCAACAGATCACGATTCTCGAAGAGGAGATGAAAACACCCCTTCTCGAAAGACAGGGCCGCAACGTAGTTTTGACTCCCGCCGGGAAAGTGCTGGTTGCTCATTCCCAAGAAGTTTTTGACGCCGTCGAGCGTGCGACCACCGCGGTCTCCGAGGCGGCCGGTGAGGTCGCCGGGCGAGTGG
>JBPCQV010000146.1:0-8123 GCA_050997725.1 Acidimicrobiia bacterium | reverse complement strand
GGCTCGAATGTCGAAATAACGCCCACGAGTCCCGGGTCGACAACCTTCACTGCCGCCATCTGGAGAAGAAATGGCACGAGCGTTCCGAGGATCACAAGCCATCCGAGCTCGCCGAGCACCACCCTGTCAAGGGGAGGAGCGATCACCGGAAACGCGACCAGCAGGACGAGGGCGGAGAAAGCGAATCCAAACGCCGCGGTGGTGAGGATCGGAAAGGTCCGACCGAGGTAGGTCGTCAAGAGGATGTAGGAGGCAAACATTGCCGAGGAAACGGCGGCGGCGAGCAGTCCACCTGGGTCGAGTTCGGCGGTAGTTCCCACCTGCGAAACCAGAGCGACTCCGACCAAAGCGATCAACGCTGCTGTCCAGGCCAAGGGAGAAATCGATCGCTTTTCCACGAACCGCTGCCAGGCGAGGACCAGCACCGGACCGGTGAACTGAATAGTCACCGCCGGTCCCACCCCGAGACGAGAAATGGCGATGAAGAAGGAGACAGTGACTGCCGCCAACGTCACACCCAGCGCCGCGAACACGATGAGCTTCCCGCGGGCTGCGATCTGTCGTCGGCGATAGGCGAAGGCGCCGAGCACCAACGCCGCCAGCACCGACCGGATCTGAGCAACGTTTCCGGGAGGCAGTGCTTCGACGAGATCGGCTGCCACCGCTCCGTTCACTCCAAACAGAAACGAGGCGAGCAGCGTGTAAACGATCCCGCGCCGAACGGCGGGTGCCAGGTTGTGAGTGTTGGAGGTCAGAATGTCCTCGATGTCCGGGTTGGCCTATTTCGTCGGTCCCGAGGTGCCGGGCCCAACCGTGCTGCTGCTCCATTCCTGGCATGGGTTGAACAGCGCGAGCAAGAGATTGGCCGATCGGCTGGCCGACGAAGGGTTCACCGTACTTGCCCCCGACCTCCTCGCCGGCGCGCAACCTTCGACCCCAGCCGAAGCCGAATCAACCCTTGCTGCCTCCGACCCCAACGACCTCGTGGCGGCGACCCTCGGCGGGCTCGGAGTTCTCGGGCGAACGGACGCCGGCCCCGTGCGAGTGGTCGGCATGGGCATGGGTGGGTCGCTGGGGCTGTGGCTGTCGGTGCGACGGGCCGCGCAGGTGGAGGCGGTTGCCTCGTTCTACGGGACGCAGTCGATCGATTTCGACGGTTCGAAGGCTCGCTATCAACTACATCTGGCCGACGACGACCCGTGGGTCAATTCCGACGATGCCGTCTTCATGGAAGCCACGATTGGGCTAACGGACTTGACGATCGAGTCGTTCACCTATTCGGGAACTAAACCCGGCTTCTTCGAGGAGGGCGAGTTCTTCGACCGGAACGCGTCAGAGCTCGCCTGGTCGCGCTTGATCCCCTTTCTTAGATCGGAATCTGATCTCTGATCTCGTGCGGTAAGGGGAACCAGCGCAATGATTCCGCTTCGGCTTCGAGAATGTCCTCGGCCGCTTCGACACTGGCGCCGGCGGTGGCAAAGAGTTGATGGGCTTCCTCGATGTAGATCGCGTAATCGGCTTTCGAGGCAGTAGTCCGCTCACTTCGGGGATGAGATAGTCCGCCCTGGCTGTAGTCGATCTCATGGAGAGACATCGGCGGCTGCGCCAGTCCGCGCCGGTGACGCCAAACCGCGGTCGAGGCATCGAACCGATAGTGGGGCAACAGCCTCCAGCCATGGTTAGCGATCAGGTGCACGGCCTCGAGTATGAATTGAAACTCGTCTTCGCTGATGAAATAGTTGAAGTTGACGCGCACCCAGCCCGGCTTGATCACCTCGCAGCCGCGCTCGATCTGAATCTCGTACTGGTTGCTGGTCTCTTCACTAATCCCGAGGAGGCGATGCCCATAGGGTCCGGCGCACGAGCACCCGCCGCGCGCCTGGATGCCGAACAGATCGTTGAGCAAAGCGACGACATAGTTGTGATGGAGGTAGCGGTCCCCAAACCGGACGACGAACGAGACAATCGACAGCCGTTCGGCTTTGGGATTGCCGAGGATGCGAATGTTGGAGTTCTGGCTCCAGGAGTCGCTTGCGGTGTGAATGAACTCCTCCTCGCGCTCGCGGATGAGTGGAACGCCCACAGCCTCTTTGAGCTGGAAGACCAAGCCTGCACGGATCGATTCGATGATGGCGGGGGTGCCGCCCTCCTCCCGATGCTCAGCGTTCGCTGAGTATTTGTGGACGTTGGCGTTCACATAGGTGACGGTGCCGCCGCCGGGGACCGAAGGCACGCGGTTGGCGAGCAGCTCTTTGCGGGCGACCAAGACACCAGGCGTGCCCGGCCCGCCGATGAACTTGTGGGGCGAGAGGAATATGGCGTCCTTGTAGTCGAGTCCTTCGTTTGCCGATCGCATCGCAATTCCTACATAAGGAGCGGCGGCGGCGAAGTCCCAAAACGAGAGGGCGCCGTACTGGTGTAGAAGGACTGAGACCGCGGAGGTGTCGGTGATGATGCCGGTGACGTTGGACGCGGCTGAGAAGGAGCCGATCTTCAACCGACGGTCCACGTGAGCCAGGAGCATCTTCTCGAGATGGTCCAAGTCGACGTGGCCATCGTTGTCCTCGGCGATCTCGACTACATCCGCGATCGACTCGCGCCAGGGCAGCTCGTTTGAATGATGCTCGTAAGGCACGACAAACACGACCGGCCGTTCTTCGGGGGGGATTTGATCGGTCAGTTGGTAGCGATCGTCGAGCGACGCGGGCACTCGGAGGCCGAGGATGTTGATCATCCGATCGACCGCGCCGGTAGATCCCGAGCCGGCAAAGATCACCGCGTGCTCCTCGGAGCCGCCGACGGCCTCTCGAATCAGCCGCCGGGCTTCTTCGCGGAAGTGAGTTGTTTGGAGGCCTGTGCCCGAGGTCTCTGTGTGGGTGTTGGCGGAAAGCGGCAACACCGTCTCGCGAATGAAGTCCTCGATGAACCCAAGCGACCGCCCCGAAGCGGTGTAATCGGCGTAGGTGACCAGGCGCACCCCGTACGGGGTGGTCACGGCGGTGTCGACTCCGATCACCGATTCTCGGATCGTTTCGAGTAACCGGCTCACAACCCCCAGGCTAACTGCGTTTTTATCACGTAGACGTGGCGGAATACGCCCTGTCTATGCGCGGAGAACGTCGTCGAGTGCGACCGGTAGGCTCGTGAGACTCCCATGACCGACGTTGTAGCTGCACCGACTCCGATGACCCATCGCCAGGTGATGGCGGTGCTGTGGGGGTTGATGCTCGGCATGTTCCTCGCTGCCCTCGACCAGACGATTGTCGCTACCGCACTACCGACGATGGTGGGCGAACTCGGTGGTCTCGAGCACCTGTCGTGGGTGGTTACTGCCTACCTGTTGGCCTCGACGGTGACCTCGCCCCTCTACGGAAAGATCTCCGACCTTTACGGACGCAAGATCGTCTTCCAGGCAGCGATCGTCCTCTTCCTGGTCGGCTCGGTGCTTTGCGGGCTTTCGCAGAACATGGTGCAGTTGATCGCCTTCCGCGGCTTGCAGGGTCTTGGCGCCGGCGGACTGATGGTGATGGCGATCACGATCGTCGGTGACATCTTGTCGCCGCGCGAACGTGGTCGTTATCAGGGCTATTTCGGGGCCGTGTTTGCCGTTGCCAGCATCGCCGGACCCTTGCTCGGGGGCTGGTTTGTCGACAACATCGACTGGCGCTGGGTCTTCTACATCAATCTCCCGATCGGGCTCATTGCGCTCTTCGTCACTGCTTCGGCGCTCAACCTGCCATTTCATCGACAGGAAGCAAGGATCGACTACTTGGGCGCGGCACTGCTGGTTGGCGCCGTTTCATCGCTGCTTTTGACGATGATCTGGGGCGGGAACGAATATCCCTGGGGCTCACCGCTGATCATCGGCCTGGCAGCGACCGCCGTCGTTCTTGGAGCAACTTTCATCTGGTGGGAGAACCGGACGCCCGAACCTGTCCTGCCGCTCCGTCTTTTCCGCGACCGCACATTCACCTTGACCTCGGGAGCTGGATTCATCGTCGGTGTGGCCATGTTCGGGAGTATCGTTTTCCTACCGCTCTTCCTCCAAGTTGTCATCGGAGCGAGTGCCACCAACTCGGGTTTGCTCCTTGTGCCGATGATGTTTGGGATCATCGGCGCCTCGGTGTCGAGCGGCCGGGTGATCACCAAGACCGGTCGCTATCGCTGGTTCCCAATCGTTGGAGCCGCGGTCGCCACTGTCGCTCTGTTCTTGCTGTCGACGATGGGGGTCGGCACGACCCTCACCACTGCCTCTATCTACATGTTCCTGCTCGGTGCGGGCATCGGCATGATCTTTCAGGTGCTGGTCTTGGCCGTACAAAACGCGGTCGACTTCCGTGACATGGGAGTAGCTACCTCGGCCAGCACCTTTTTCCGCTCTCTGGGCGGCTCGGTGGGAACCGGGCTGCTTGGGGCGATCTTCGTCAGCCAGCTGCGTTCGAATCTCGCGAGGCTGCTGCCGGAGGGAAGCGTGCCTACCGCGGACCTCACTTCAGGGCCGGGAGCGATCGCCCAACTTCCTGATGCGATTCGTGGCCCGGTGATCGAGGCCTTTGCCGGAGCGGTCAGCTCGGTCTTCTTGCTCTCCGTGCCGATCATGGCAGTGGCGCTGGTCTTGGCTTTTCTGATGCCCGAGATCCCGCTCCGCGAAACCGCCAACGTCGGCGCCGCGGCCGAGGTCTAAAGGTTCCAAGTCGTTCTATGGGCTGCTGCCGTCGCTGTACGACGGTTGCTACCCAGGGTTTGCGAATTACTTTTCGCCGACGAGGCCCCATTGGTAAGCGAGGCAGATCAACTCGCCCAGCTCGGCGTCGAGGTCTGGGAGGCGGTTGACCCGGATGTCGTGGACGTACTCGTGGCGGCCGCTTTGGAAGACCTTGCGAAAACGGGGATGCTCATGCGGCGCGGCCATCGACAACATGAACGAGACGCCGCGGTCGCTCAACGTGTAAACGGTCAAGAACCGCGCCCGCAGAAGGAACGCGCTCCGCGTCTTGCCGGCCGCAAATTCGAACGGACCGCATCGCTTCGCCAATTCCACCAACCCGTCCCAAAACGCTCGACCGCTTTCGTGCTCGGTCAAGAACTGCTCGATCGTGTAGCTGGAACCGAGCGGAGAGGCGCTCGACGTGTCGACGTCGTGACGTTTGCGTGACGGCTGTACACGGGTCGGCTCACCCGCCACCTTCGGATACTGCGGCGGCCACGGGGCGTCGCCGAGGCCATGTTCGTCGTGGTCCCGGGCCACCCACTCGAGCAGGGTCTCAATGCGGCCGGCCGACTCGTTGATGCCGGCCGTGAGATCGCCGACCTCGGCGTAGCGCTCGGCGAAGCCATCAAGCGGGAAGCGGTCGATTGAGATGTCGTCGATCTCTTCCCAGCAAAACGGCGTCGAGACGAAACCCGTGGGACGAACCCCGTACGCCGAGGAGACCGTCTTGTCGCGGGCGTTTTGGTTGTAGTCGATGAAGACTCCGGTCCGCTCTTCCTTCCACCAACTGGTGGTGACCAGCCCGGGCAGTCGTCGTTCCAACTCGCGGGCCGCGGCGAGGACCGAGCGTCGGGTTTGGAAGAAATCCCACTCGGGCGCGATGCGAACGTAGACATGAATGCCGCGACTGCCCGACGTCTTCGGCCAACCGGTCAAACCCGCTTCTTCCAAGACTCCTTTGAGACCAACGGCCGCTTCCCGCACATGACCGAAGTCGAAACCCGGGGTGGGGTCCAGGTCGAAGCGGAGCTCATCGGGACGGTCGGTGTCCTCCGCCCGCACCGGCCAGGGGTGGAGGTCGAGACAGCCACGCTGGATAAGTCGTATCACATCGACTTCGGTCCGGGGTACGTTCATCAGGCCAGGGCGCTGCGAGGGAAAGGTGATCTCGACGGTTTCAAAGAGGGAGTTCGCCTCGGCCCGTTTGTGATAGATCGGATCGACTTCGACGCTCTCCATATAGCGCTTCAACATCGTCGGGCGGCCGAAGACCCCGCGCAGCGCTCCTTCCGCTACCAGGACAAAGTGATTGACGACATCGAGCTTCGTCCAACCCTGCTTGGGGAAGAGCCGCTTGTCGGGGCTGCTGATTCGGATCACCTCTCCGCGCACCTCGACCGTCGTCTCTGTTGCCATCGCGCCAACCTATCAGCGGACCTTTAGGCTCGTTGTCCAATGACCTTTCGCCTCTTCGGGTTCCCGATCCGCATTAGCCCCACCTTCCTGATTCTGGGACTGTTCCTCCTCGACGCCCGTCTGGGTTGGCAGGGGATCGTGGCCTGGATAGGCGCCGCCTTTAGCTCGGTGATCATCCATGAGCTCGGCCATGCCTTTGCTGTGCGGGGCTACGGGGGTCGAGTCGAGCAGATCACCTTGCACGGCCTCGGCGGAGCGACCGCGTGGACCGATCCGGCGAAACGCATCAATTGGGGTCGCCGCATAGCCATCGCCGCGGCCGGGGCCGGCCTGGGATTCGTGATCGCCGGGCTGCTTTACGGATTGGTCAGAGCCGGGCTGTTCGGACGAGCCGCCCAGGTCATCATCGACACTCCGTTCCGGGTGTTCCTCGGCACCGCCGCCGACGAGCGGCTCTGGCTGGTCTTCTTTCTCGCTGCCTTTATCTGGGTCACCATGGCGTGGGGCTTGATCAACTGGCTTCCGATCGGCGGGCTCGACGGCTGGCACATCCTCGCCGAGCTCCTCGAAAAGTGGCTGCCGGGGCGAGGCCGGCGCGTGGCCGCAGTCGTCGGTCTGATCGTGGCGCTGATTGCCGCCTTTTTCTTGTTCCGATTAGGGATGACCTTCGGCGCCATCATCCTGGTGCTGTTCGCGTTGCAGACCCTCGGCGCCCCCTAGTCCACCACCTCGGAGAATCCGACCCCGCTCGGCCGTTCGAGCTGATCCATCGTGCAGGACCGGGGATCTTTGTCGGGACGCCAGCGATGAAAACGAGTGGCGTGCCGGAAGCGGCCCCCCTCGAGCTGGTCGTAGCTGATCTCAGCCACCACTGCATTCTCGATTGGGGTCCACGAGAGGTCCTTCTCACCCGTCCACCGGCTGATCCCTCCCGGCACCCGGGCCCCTTCGTCGAACGACGCTGCCGCCCGTAGCTCCTGAAAGCGTTGAAAGATCTCTTCCCGCTGGCCGTCGGGGAACCCTGAGCAGTGACCAATGAAGTGCATCTGTCCCTCGTCGTTGTAGAGACCGAGCAGCAATGAGCCGATCTTGCCCCCGTCCTTGTGCTCGCGATAGCCGCCGACGACGCAGTCGGCCGTCCGGCGGTGCTTGATCTTGATCATCGCCCGCTTGCCATGGATGTAGGCCGATGTGAGATCCTTGGCGATGATCCCATCGCAGCCGGCCGACTCGAACTCATCGAACCAGCGCTTGCCCTCCTCCTCTTCGTCGGTGGAGGGGGTCAGGTTCCATGGATGGCCGAGGCCCGGAATCAGCCCCCGTAGTTGACGGCGCCGTTCAGTAAAGGGCTGACTCCGCAGATCGCTCCCTGCCAGTGCGAGCAGGTCGAAAGCGACGAGCTGGGCAGGAAACTCCGCGGACAAACGCTTGATGCGAGACTCCGCAGGATGAATGCGCTGTTGCAACGAATCGAATTCGGTCACATCGTCGACCACCACGACGATCTCGCCGTCGACGACGGATCCCAGGGGCAATCGGCTGATCGGCTCCCGCAGCTCAGGGAAGTAACGGAGCAGCGTCTTTTGGTTGCGGGAGTCGAGCCGGATTTCGCCGCCGTTCCAGGACAGCGAGCGATAGCCGTCCCATTTCGGCTCGTAGGCAAACTCGCCGCGAGGCCACGACTCGAGCACCTTGGCTTCCATCGTCTCGATCGGGGGAGGAAATGGCCACGTCACCCTCGCACCGTAATCGTGTACAAATAGCCGATGGATCTGGCAAAGGCGGTGTGGGGCCGATTCTCCGAACGGAGAGGAACGACGCTGGCGGCCGCAATCGGCTACCGCGCCATCTTCGCCCTGGCTCCATTGCTGGTGGTCGTCGTCTCAGGGGCGGGGATGGTGTTCGGCGAGGACGCCGCTCAAGGCTTGTTGTCTCGGAATTTGAGTCAGTTTCTCGGTCCGGAGATGGCCGCGACGATCCAGGACTTCATCGCCAC
>JBPCQV010000108.1:0-3599 GCA_050997725.1 Acidimicrobiia bacterium | reverse complement strand
TTCCATCCTCACCTGGCGGCTGGCCAGAGCATCGTCGAGCGCACTGGCCAGGAGCTTTGGGTGGGCGACAGCAGCCAAATCCACGAACGTCCGTGCCGCGTTAGTCGTCCAAAGACCGTTGACAACTTGGCGATGGTGATCGGCCATGTCGAACGATCGGTGGATCGTCACGTCCGGGAAGTTGTGAGTCGTCCTCGCGTGCACCGTCACCACTGCCTTGCCGCGAGAAATGAGAGGAAGTTCCAGCGCTTCCGCCGCTGACTCGTGAGATACGGTTGGGTTGGGCAGAACCGACATCGCCGCTTGGATGAGTTCGCGATAGCTGCCGTCGATCCCGACCACTTTGTATAGGCCCTTGCGAACAACCAGCCAGGCACCGCTCGTGACACGCCATCGAATCGCCGCTTCGGAAAGGCCGAGCTGTGTGCACTGCTGATGACCCAGATAACCGGCCTGCCGACCCGCCAACGCGCCCAGCTCAAAATCGATACTCATCACGCGAACCTGCCAGAAAACGCGCGTGACTTCTAGGGGGTTGCTTCTGTGGGTCGTAACTGTCGTACAGCGACGGTTGCTACCCAGGGTTTGCTTTAAGGTGCATATGTGCAATACAAAGACCAGCCGGAGTTGACGATTGAGCTTGCGAACAAGTACACGGCGATCTTGGAAACGAATCACGGTCCGATCACGATCGAGCTTGAGCCCGTACGGTCGCCGCAGACGGTCAACAACTTCGTCTTCCTGGCGCGTGAGGGCTACTACGACGGCGTGACCTTTCACCGGGTCGTGCCGGGTTTTGTTATTCAGGGGGGCGACCCGACCGGCACCGGCAGCGGCGGTCCCGGTTACAAGTTTCGCGACGAGCTTGAAGGCGCGGGCGGCTACGACCGGGGAGTGGTGGCGATGGCCAACGCCGGCCCCAACACCAACGGCTCGCAGTTCTTCATCTGTCTCAAGAATGCGGGCCTACCGCACGCCTACACCATCTTTGGCAAAGTCACCGACGGCATGGACGCGGTCGATGCGATAGCCGCGCTGCCGACAAGAGGCGAGAAGCCCACCCAGGATGCGGTTATCAACTCGGTGACGATCACCGAGGCCTAGAGCCCGAGCAACCCCTCCAACCCGATCGTCACCGCCTCGGTCTGGCTCGAAACCGAGCGGATCGCCAACAGGATTCCCGGCACGAACGCGCTCCGATCGCTCTGATCGTGACGGATCGACAGCATCTCCCCCGGATTCCCCAGCAGGACCTCCTGGTGCGCAAGCAAGCCCGGGAGGCGAACGGAGTGAACCCGCGCCTGCCCCACCTCGGCGCCGCGCGCTCCCGGGATCGACTCGGATGACTCGACGGCTCGTTGCCCGTTCGGCTTCATCCGCTCGGCCGTGGCCAGCGCCGTGCCCGAGGGAGCATCGCTTTTCCGATCGTGATGGAGCTCGATCAGCTCGGCCGCGGTGAAATAGGGCGAGGCCTTCTCCGCCAGCCACATCATCAGCGCCGCGCCGAGCGAGAAGTTGGGGACCACCAGGCACCGACCAGGTCCCTCTCCCCAAAAATCGGACAGCTCCTCCAAACCGCGCCGATCAAAGCCCGAGCTCCCCACGACGACATCGCTTTCCTGCGAATGCCAGCGGGAGATGTTGTCCATCGCGGCGGCGGCCGGACCGAACTCCACGACCACCTCACAACCCGCGAGGGCTGCGGGATCGTCGGCGCCGTGGCCGGGAGCGAAGCGACCGGCCAGCTCGAGATCATCGGCCGCCTTCACCGCTTCGCAGGTGATGAGCCCCATCCGGCCGGCGGCGCCGGAAACGCCAACCTTCACTGCACCCAGCGATCGAGCTCGCCCGGCTCGAACGGACCTACCGCTCCCATGACCCTCGAGCCGGTGTAGACCGTTTCCGCCACTTCTTTGACCGCGTCGAGATCAACACCTTCCAGCCTTGCGATCCGCTCATCGACCGAGAGATGCGGCCCGCCGGAGAGCTCATCGCGGCCCAGGCGCACCATGCGGCTATTCGGGTCTTCGGTCGACAGAGCCAGTCCTCCTCGCAGCGAACCTTTGGCACGGTCCAGCTCATCGGCAGTGATGCCAGCGCTCGTAATCGCCGAGAGCTCCTCTTCGATGAGTTGCATGCAGGTCTCGGTGAACTCAGGGGTGGTGCCGACGTAGACCCCCCAGCCGCCGGTGTCGGTGTGCGACAGCCGGAACGAATAGACCGAATAAGCCAGCCCCCGCTCTTCGCGGATCTTCAGGAAGAGGCGCGACGACATCCCGCCACCGAGGATGTGGTTGAGGACGTCGAAAGCAAAGCGCCGCTCGTCGCCCCGGATGAGCCCGCGCCCACCAAGCACCAAATGGGCTTGCTCGGTATCGCGGTTGACAAGGCGCACGAAGGGTTCGATCGCCGGTTCGGCAAACACATGATCTACTGTCTCGCCCGACCAGTCGCCGAAATGCTTGCCGATCAAATCGACCGCGGCATCGTGCTGCACCGACCCCGCCATGGCGACAACGGTCGAGCGCGCCCCGTATCGGCGAGACCAGTAACCGGAGAGGTCGTCGGTTGTCATCGACTTGATCGACGCCCGCGTGCCAAGCACCGGCCCTTCGAGCGGATGCCCGGCAAAAAGCACTTGATTGAACTCCTCGAAGGCGACGTCGGAGGGATCGTCGTCGTTCATGTTGATCTCTTCGATCACGACCTGGCGCTCGCTCTCGACTTCGTTTGCCCGGAACGCGGGTCGCTGGAGCATCTCCGCCAGCAGATCCATTCCAGTTGCCAAATCGGAGTCGAGCAGCCGGGCCCAGAAGCAGGTGTTGTCCTTCGAGGTGAACGCGTTTGATTCTGCCCCCATGGCGTCGAACGTCTCGGCAATCATGCGAGCCGAGTAACGCTCCGAGCCCTTGAAGAGAAGGTGCTCCAGGTAGTGGGAAGCGCCGGCTTCGCTGGTGAGCTCGTCGCGCGAACCGGTGTCAACCCAACAGCCGACCGCGACCGATCTCACCCAAGGCATCTCTTCGGTGATAACCCGCAAACCGTTGGCGAAAGTGGTCAGCTGATAGTGGGACCCGCGGATTGTCTCCGGCATCGGCGGGAGTGTACGGACCGCTCGCTGAAAGTTAGAGAGGCCGGAAGTTGACTGAGGTGAGACAATGAACGGTTATGCGCGTTCGTCCCCAACCAGGAGCGAGGCCTTCCTTGCTTCGAGACCTGCTCCCCGCCGAGGAGCAGGCGATCGAGGCGGTGGTGGCGCGCTATCAAGCCGTAGCCCCGGCCGTGACCCGATTTGCCCGTTCGCTGGCCAACAACCCCAAGCTGCGAGTCGTTCTCGGCCCGGAAGCGGCCGTCACCGAAGACGAAGTCGTTTGCGACCCGCGGCTCTTCCAAGCCGCAACCAATCGCGAGGCGCCGGTCACTGCCCCGGAGATGGCGCTCGCTTCGGCCATGCACGAGGTGGTTCACCTCTTGTCGACAAATCTCGACGAGCCGATCGGTGACGATGATTTGCTCGAGTTCTTGGCCCGCGAGGGCGGGCCGGTCGCGGAGATCCTCTTCTTCAACTTGGAAGATGCCCGGCAGGAAGTCCAGGGCCT
>JBPCQV010000084.1:0-5258 GCA_050997725.1 Acidimicrobiia bacterium | reverse complement strand
CCCTCCAAGATCGCCGCGGTCACCTGTCCCCACAACCTTCGATCCTCACAGCGCACCACCACGAGCCGCCCCGGCTTCACTCCTACCTCCCACGCCGCCAGAGGCGACAACCAACCTCCCCGAGCATCGATCGTCACCACCGTCCCTACCTGCGATGGCGCCGCCAAAAGCGACAGCCCCAGACGAGTCAAACCCCAACCCGCCGGCCCCTCTAGCCCGACGATCTTCCCGGGCGACAAAGCCAAAGAGGGAATACGCTCGACCGCACGTTCCGCCAGCATGAGTAGGCACTCTAACCGAACATTTGTTCGAGACAACTGGTGATTGGACGGGGCGTTTGATCGGGGAGCCATTGGGTACGATTAGCCATGCGGCTCAGTCAGAAGTCTTCCTCGTGAGCCCTACCCCCAATGGCGATCGCCTCCAGCTCGAAGTCAATGACTATCGCCAGCTCTTCGAAACGATCGATCAAGGGTTCTGTGTCATCGAGGTTATTTTCGACGACTCCGACCAACCCATCGACTATCGGTTCCTCGATGTGAATCCGGCCTTTGAGCACCAGACCGGCTTGCAGGGCGTAAATGGAAGTCTGATGCGAGACCTCGGCCCCGACCACGAGGAGCGCTGGTTAGAGATTTACGGTCGGATCGCCAAGACCGGCGCCCCGGAATGGTTCATAAATGAGGCCCGCCAACTCGGACGTTGGTTTGACGTCTATGCCTTTCGATTTGGCGAACCCTCCGCCAACCGGGTCGCGGTTCTCTTCAACGACACCACCGAGCGCAGGGGAGTGGAGGAATTGTCGCACCAGGCCGCCGAGCGCGACCGTTTTCGGAACAACTTGGGTGACGCGACTCGCGTGGTTAAAGATCCCGCTGAGATTGATTGGATCGAGGCGCAGACGACCCGTGTGCTCGGGGAGCATCTCGGAGCAAGTCGAACCATGTGGCTGGAGGTGGTCGACGGCTACGGGATCATCTCCGCGGAGCATGTCGATGGAGTTTCCTCGCTAGCTCCCGGCCGGTACCCCCTGATCGACTTTGGCCCGACCTTCGGCGAGCAGCTCACCTCAGGGCGCTCGCTCGTGATCAATGACGTCGAGACCGCGGGGCTCACCGAAGTCGAAAGGTCAATCTACGGAGATATTTCGACTCGAGCCCTTTTGGCGGTGCCGTTGATCAGGGATGGTCTGCTGGTCTTGGCCCTTACCGTCCACGACATCCAACCTCGGCAATGGACCGACGATGAAGTGGCCTTGGTTGAAGAAGCCGCCGCGCGAGCTTGGGCGATCATCGGTCGTTCTCGGGCGGAGATCGCTTTGAATGCCTCCGAGCAACGCCTGCGGCTCGCCATCGGGGCCGCCGATATGTACACATGGGAGATCGGTCCCGCGCGGGGAACGTTTCAGGCGGGCGAAAACGCCCAACGGCAGATGAGCATCCCGTTGCTGGGAACCCTCGAGGAAGCGTGGGGGGCTGTGCACCCCGACGACCTCGAAAATCTCCGAGCAGCTTTCGAGGAAGCGATTGCCAGCTCCGGGGAGTTCCAATGCGAATATCGCCTCACGACGCCACCGGGCGCAAGCGAGATTTGGGCTTTCTCGGCGGGAAAGGCGATCCCTGCGGTCGGGATGACGCCGCTTCGCGTCGTCGGGATAACCCAGAACATTACGACTCGCAAGCGCGCCGAGGAGGCTCTCCGACAGCAACAGGCCAGTGAGTCCGAGGCGCGCCGGCGCGCCGAGTTGCTCGCCGAAGTGGTGAGCGAGCTGGAGGCGGTCGACGGTTTCAACGCCAAAGCGGGGCGCCTGGTGGAGTTGCTCGTGCCGGACCTTGCCAATTTTGCATCGGTGCGAATGCCGGACCAGGACGCTGACGTTGCCTCCATCGGCCAAGGCGAGAACTTGATCCAGTTGCCGCTGCCCGTTGGAGTGAATCTCACCGGCACCCTAACCCTGGGTTTTGACCCAGATCGCGTGATATCTTCCGCCGAACGTCTGCTGGCGCGTGAGGTTGCCGAGCGCTCCAGTCTCCTGCTCAGCAATGCGCGCTTCCAGGAAGAGGAGCATCGGATTGCCCGCCGTCTGCAACGGACCCTCCTGCCAGAAGGTGTGGTGCAACGGTCCGAAGTTGCTATTGCCGCTCGCTATGAAGCTGGCAGCGACGGCCTCGAGGTTGGTGGGGATTGGTATGACAGCTTCAGCCTCCCGGACGGGAGGATCGGTCTGGCCATCGGCGATGTGGTCGGAACTGGTTTGGACGCCGCGGCAGCCATGGGTCGTGTCAGGACAGCCCTCGCGGCGTTGGCTTCGCAGACTGACAGCCCGGGGCGCGTGCTCACTCAACTCGACGAGTTTGTGAGCGGACCCAACGGCATTGACTTTGCCACCGCCTGCTACGCCATCCTCGACCCGGCGTCGAGGCTATTGCGCTACGCCTCCGCGGGCCACCCCCCGATTCTCCTGCTCAGCGGAACCGGAGAAAGCAAGTGGCTCGAGGATGGGCGTTCCCTGCCCCTCGGTGGCGGTTGGGAGCCAGAGCGGTCCGAATCGTCGATCACCCTCGAGGATGGTTCATTGCTCGTCTTCTATTCGGATGGCCTGATTGAGCGCAGGGGCGAGTCGCTCAGCGTCGGACTGGACCGGCTCGAGCGGTCGGTGCAGCCGAATTTCGATGCACCGGTGGAAGAGCTGTGCGAGCTGCTGGTGTCAACGCTCGGTCGGAGCGCCGACGATGACACCGCGGTCATGTGTGTCCGCTTGCTCCCAGCTGCGGACCGCCGCTTCGTCCGTAGCTTTCCAGCCCGGCCCGAAGAGCTGAGTCAGTTGAGAACGGCCGTTCGAGAATGGATGGAGGACCGGTCGATCGGTGAGCAGCAAGGTTTCGACCTCCTCCTCGCATTGGGTGAGGCATGCACAAACGCCATCGAACACGCCTACAGCGACCGACCGCGCGGTAAAGTCGAGGTCGAGGTTCGCCAAGATGGCGAACGAATCATGGTCGAGGTGCGAGACTTCGGGACGTGGAAGCCGGCGGTTGAAAGCGTGGAACAAATGGAGAGGGGAACGAGCATCATCATGCAGTTGTCAGACGACTTCACCCGAACCACGAGCGACGACGGCACCACGGTCACCTTCAGCCTCCCCGGGGTTTCGGCTTGACCCCGCTGGCGACACTCGACACAACCCGCCTCAGCGGTTGGCTCGTGGTAGTGATCAACGGTGAGATCGACCTCTCCAACGCCGCCAACATTGGCGCTCGGCTCGAGGACGCCACCAAGAGCGAGATGGCCGTTGCCATCGACCTTTCTCCAATTCGGTACATCGACAGCCAGGGTGTGCGATTGCTCTATCAGCTTTCACAGAGATTCGCCGCCAAGGGAGTCGAGCTCGCCTTCGTTGCTCCTGCTGACAGCATCGCCGGCCAGGTCCTAAAGCTCAGCCACCTGTCCGACCTTGTCCCGATTCTCGAGTCGCTCGATTAGATCTTGTATGGGTCGGCCAGCCTCTCCCCTGGCGAAAGCCGGGGGAGTACCCGAGCGTTTTCTCCCCCCGGAGGAAGTGTCGCTTTATCTGGACCGGGAAATGGTTTGCCCAGCTCAAACCTCCCCGATCCCCCCACGGCGGTCAGCCCTCGCCGCCAAATTCGGCAGGTGAGGAACGCCTAAAACGTTATCCGTTACCACCGCACCGGAAGCCGTCTCGCTGGTGCCGAATTAGCTAAACGGCGTTCCCCACCTGCCGAATTAGCGAGCAGTCACCTGGGCTCAACCGTGGGGGAGACATTATGGGGGGCAGTCGGAGAGTCGGCGGCGGTCAGCGATTTCGGCCCAAGCAAAGCGACAGTCCCTCGGGGGAGAGCCGGCGAAGTCGGGAGGGGGCGTTTTATCGACGCGCAAGTGGTTGTTCCGTGTCGAGAGTTCTGAAATGAGACCACTTCCCGCGCGGCTAGAAAACGCCCCCCTCGTCCGCCTCCTTCGTCGGCGGCCACTCCCCCAACTTCCGTTGGGGGAGAGATGAAGGTCCACTCCCGACCCGACACCAGACCGCGGACAGCCACACCCCGCGCATTTCCGAAGAGTCGTTTTCCGACGATCGTCAAGAGTTGTCGATCAGCCGGGTGCGATAGCAGAAGGTTTGGTGCGGGATTACAAGACGTCCATCGGGTTGGGCGGCGCGACGCCCCAGCGCAAAGACGGCATCGAGCTTGGCTTCGCGATCCTCCGCGAGACGGACATAGGACCAGGTGTCGGCAAGCCCTCGCAGCCCTTCGGGAGTGTTAATGAGGTTGTAGTCAAAGATGCTCTCTTCTACAGGACCAAACGGTCGCGAAACGGTCAAGCGCTCGGCTCGGGGTCCCCTGGATACGCTTTCCATCCGACCGACGACCTCGGCCAGCTCACGTAACCAAGGCACCTTTTCGTCGCGGCGATGCCACGCCACCGAAAGGAGCCCGTTCGATTTCAACACCCGCGCACACTCCGCCGTTACGGCTTCCGGGTCAAACCAGTGCCAGGCCTGAGCGACGGTGATCACGTCGAACTCGTCGTCAGTGGCAGGTATGTGTTCTGCCGGACCAACCCGGGTCTCGACGGTAGGAAGCTGGCGACGCAGCTCTTCGAGCATGTCTGCGGACGGATCGACAGCTACCACACTGTGCCCCAGCTCGAGCAGAGTCCGGGTTAGCTTGCCGGTGCCGGCCCCGAGGTCGAGGATGTGTTTGGGTCGTGCATCGAAGTCAGCGCCGGCGAGCCACGCAGCGGTTTCCTCCGGCCAGTCGGGACGCAACGCTGCATAGGCACCTGCGAAAGCCCCAAACGAAAGCGCGTATTTGTCGTTGACATCCACGCAAAGGACAGTGGCTAGACGAGCAACTGCGCGGGGCTCACCGAGATCTGGGCAACGCCGAGATCGATATGGACGTGCTCGGCGCCGTTGATCCGGATGATCTCTTGATATACACCCTGCTCGGTGAGCCGGTAAACGATGACCTCCGGTCCTTGCGGATCGATTACCCAATAATGGACGAGACCGGCAGCCGCGTACTTGGCAAACTTGCGAACCAGGTCGGAGGCGCGGTCGCTCGACAGGACCTCAACTGCCAGTAAGGGCGTCGCTGTCAACCGGATCGTTTCTGTTGTCCGCTCAAACACGGTGACATCCGGAACGAACTCATCCTGGGTCGGCTTCCAAGCCCAGCCTTCATCCACCTCGTAAGCATCAGGAATCGCCGACTCAAGAAGATTGGCAAGACGCCTAC
>JBPCQV010000075.1:0-11114 GCA_050997725.1 Acidimicrobiia bacterium | reverse complement strand
TTCGTGACGAGTCCGCTCTCCGCCCGGCCGGAGAGCGCCGGGCTCGTTCAGGGCTTGATCGGCTCGCTGGTACTGGTCGGCTTTGTCATCGTGGTGGCCTTTCCACTGGGAGTGGCGGCGGCCATCTATCTCGAGGAATATGCCAAGGACACCCCGCTCAACCGGCTGTTGGTCTCCAATGTGCGCAATCTCGCCGGGGTGCCGTCGATTGTCTATGGCCTCCTCGGGCTCGCGGTCTTCGTCAATGCGCTTTCGGGCGTTACCAATGGGCGCACGCTCATCTCCGGCGGGCTCACCTTGGCGGTGCTGGTACTGCCCATCATCGTCATTACGACGTCGGAGGCATTGCGGGCGGTTCCTCGGGGACTGCGCGAGGCATCCTTCGCGGTTGGGGCGACGGGTTCGGAGACTATTCGCTACCACGTGCTCCCGGTCAGCTTTCCAGCCATCCTCACCGGCTCGGTGCTGGCGATCGCTCGCGCGTTCGGAGAGTCGGCCCCGCTGCTTCTCGCCGGAGCAGTTCTGTCCAACTTTTTCTCTGCCCCTGCCGGAACCTCATTTCTATCCCAGGTCAGCGAGCAGAGTTACACAGCTCTGCCCATCATCATCTACAACTGGGCGCGGCAGCCGCAGGAGGAGTTCGTCGCGCTCACTGCTGCGGGCATCGTCGTGTTGTTGGTCTCGCTCCTGTTGGTCAACACGGCCGCAATCATTGCTCGCGACCGGTTCGAACGAAGACGTATTTCGTGAATGAGGAGGAGCTAGAGATGGCCGGTATCAGAGAACAAGTAGTTTCTCCTATCCCAGAAGTGACCAACCGCGAGATCGATCTTCGGGAGGCACCGCCTCCAGTTTTTCAACTCGAGAAGCTTTCGGTCTATTACGGGACTTTTCTGGCGGTCGCCGACGTGACGCTGGCGGTGTTGGCCAATGAGATCACGGCATTTATCGGTCCTTCGGGTTGCGGCAAGTCGACCATTTTGCGGTGCTTCAACCGGATGAACGACCTCATCGAAACCGCCCGGGTCGAGGGTCGCCTTTCCTATCACGGGGTCGACCTTTACGGTCCCCAGGTGGACCCGGTCGAAGTCCGTCGTCGGATCGGGATGGTCGTCCAGAAGCCCAATCCCTTTCCAAAGTCGATCTACGAGAACATCGCCTTCGGTCCGCGCATCGCCGGCCAGCGAAACAACCTCGACGATCTCGTCGAAGAGACGCTGCAGCGAGCGGCGTTGTGGGATGAGGTCAAGGACAAGCTCGGCGAGTCCGCGCTGGCATTGTCGGGTGGCCAGCAGCAACGGCTTTGCATTGCCCGGGCAATCGCCACCCAACCCGAAGTGGTGTTGATGGACGAGCCCTGCTCGGCCCTCGATCCCATCGCCACTCTCAAGATCGAAGAGCTCATGCAAGAGCTGAAGAAGGAATACACGATCCTTATCGTTACTCACAACATGCAGCAGGCGGCCCGGGTGAGTGATCGGACTGCGTTCTTTTCTGTAGATGTGAATGAAAAGGGTCAAAGAACCGGGCGGCTCGTCGAGCACGACACCACCGACCGCATCTTCACGACTCCGAGTCGCTCCGAGACCGAGGCTTATATCACCGGGAGGTTCGGATGAGCGGTGTGCGCTCTCGCTTTCACAATGAGATGGCCGCGCTGGAGGATGCTCTGCTGGGCGTTGCCGACCAAGCCGAGGTAATGGTGGGATTGGCGGTCGAAGCGGTGTGCCTGCCCGACATGGACCTCGCCGCACAGGTTGTCCAACTCGACGTGAAGATCGACCAGACCTACCTCGATGTCCACAACCGGTGGATGAACTTGATGGCTCTGCAACAGCCGATGGCGGGGGATTTGCGAATGATGTCGGTGTTGCTGCATCTCAACACGACGTTGGAAAGAATGGGCGACCAGTGCGTCAACATCGCCAAGATGGCTCAGGTCACCTATGGTCTCCCGCGATCGGAGACGATCATCACCCATATCCGCGAGATGGGCGACCTTGTCCGTCCGATGATCCGGACAGGTGTCGAGGCATTGGTGCGGCGCGACCTCGACGAAGCCCGCCTCTTGCCGGCCATGGATGAACCGGTCGATCGCCTCAATCGCAATATGTATAAGGAGGTGGTCGAGTGCGGGCCCGATCCGGCGCTATTGGAGTGGGCGACCCGCATGGTGCTGGTCGCCCGGGCCCTGGAAAGGATCGGTGACCAGGTGGTCGACATTGCCGAGCAGACGGCGTTCCTCCTCACTGGGGACTTGATGGAGTTCAACGAAGAAGCGTTCCCCGGTGGCCAGCAAGTTGGAACCTGAACACCAACCGCGAGTACTGGTGGTCGAGGACGAGGTGGCGATCACCGAAGCGATCAGCTACGCCTTTTCTCTAGAGGGGTTTGCGGTGAGCTCGGCCACTACCGGACGCGAAGGGGTCGAGGCAGCTCGCAGATTGAATCCCTCCATCGTCATCCTCGATGTCATGCTGCCGGGCATGTCCGGACTCGATGTCTGCCGGCAGATCCGGGCCGAGTCCGATGTCCCGATCATCATGCTTACCGCCCGCGGGAGCGAGGCGGACAAGGTTGCCGGGCTCGAGCTGGGCGCCGATGACTACATCACCAAGCCCTTCTCGATCCGCGAGCTGGTGGCCCGGGTGAGAGCCCAGATCCGCCGTTCGAGTCGGACTGGCACCTTCTCGGGCAAAAACGAGGTGCTCCGCGGCGGGGCCATCGAGCTCGATGTCGACGCCCACGAGGTGAGGGTGGGGGGAAAACCGATCGAAATTCGGCCCAAGGAGTTCGACCTGCTCGAGTCGTTGATGAGGCGCTCGGGGCGGTTGGCCAGTCGGGAAACGCTGATCGACGAGGTGTGGGGAGTCGACCATTTTGGAGGCACCAAGACCCTCGATGTCCATATCAAGCGCCTCCGAGAAAAAGTTGAGCCCGATCCCGGTTCGCCGAGGCATATCGTCACTGTTCGTGGTCTCGGGTACAAGTTCGTCGACCAGCAATAACCTTCGCCGCCGACTGACGACTCGGCGACTACGCGCTCGGCGCGCCGACGGGGTCACCCTCGAGCAGTTGGACGCTCTCGAATCCCGCATCACCGATAGCGAAGTTCGCCGCGAGCTGTTCGAGTCGGTCCTGCTTGAGGTGCGACAAGGCATCGTGATCGTCGGCTCAGACGATGAAGTCTTGTTCATGAACCCGCAAAGCACGAAGCTCATCCGGCCTGCGACGTCGCTTCAGCAGCTGACGCCGCACTCATTGCAAAGCTTGGTCCGGCTTGCGCGCTCCGAGTCCGCCTCGATCGAACGGGAGCTGGAAGTTGGCCGGCCAGCGCGGGCAGTACAGGTAGCAGCTTCGCCGGTCGAAGGCGGTGGGGTGGTGCTAATCCTCAACGACGTGACCGAGAGTCGCCGGATCGAGGCCGTGAGAAGGGATTTTGTAGCCGCTGCCTCCCACGAGCTCAAGACTCCCGTCTCGTCGATTCTGGCCTCCGCGGAGGCCCTGCAGCTGGCCCTAGCGCGTGATCCTGTTGCCGCCGAACAGTTCGCCGACCAGGTGGAGGTATCTGCTCGCCAGCTCGGAAACCTTGTCGGCGACCTCCTAGACCTGTCGCGGCTCGAATCTAAACCTAGTTACGACGAGGAGCTGGCTCTAGATGAGCTTGTCGAGATAGAGGTTCGACTCTTTGTGGAACGCGCCGAGCGAGCGGGAATATCTCTTCGGACAGAAACGGTGCCTGTCACAGTGCGGGGCTCGCGCTCCGACCTGGGGCTCGCGCTCCGCAACCTCTTGGACACCGCCCTTCGACATACATCCACGGGAGGAGAAGCCACAGTTGCCGTTACTCAGATCGCGAATGCGGTCAGCCTCGAGGTGATCGATACCGGCGAAGGCATCGCGTCCCGTGAACTACCCCGCATCTTCGAACGCTTTTACCGAGTCGACTCCGCCCGCTCCCGTGCCACCGGGGGCACCGGCCTCGGGCTCGCGATTGTTCGTCACGTCGTCGAAGCCCACGGCGGCACCATCGAGGTCACCAGCACCCTCGGGGAAGGCACAACGTTCTCGATCCGCCTCCCCCTCGCCCTAACCTCCAACCAAACCTAAGGTTTGCGTGGTGGTATAGCCACCACAATCGCCTTAAGTATCTGAGAAAGGACGCATCAATGAAGACAATAAGCAAGCTCCTAGCCTTGGCCCTCGTGGCCGTGGCCTGCGGGGGAGGCACCAGTGCCACCACCGCCTCGTCCGGTGACAACACGGCCACCACAGGTGGCACGGCGACGGGTGAGCTGCCCGATCTCGGCGGCCAGAACGTCACCGTGGCAGTCGAGAACGCCTATCTGCCGTTCAACTACGTCGACCCCTCTTCCGGTGAAGGGGCAGGATGGGATTACGACGCATTGGCCGAGATTTGCGATCGACTCAACTGCGTTCCCGAGTTCGTGGCGACCGGGTGGGAAGGAATGATCATTGCCGTCTCCGAAGGCCAGTTCGACATGGCGGCCGATGGAATCACGATCACCGACGAGCGGGCGCAACAGGTCGACTTCTCCGACGGCTACATCTCGGTCGAACAGAGACTCCTGGTGCGTCTCGACGAAGATCGCTTTGCAACACTTGAAGAATTCGAAGCAGGTGACTTCGTGATTGGCACCCAAACAGGGACGACCAATTTCGAAACCGCCGCCGAAGTCTATGGCGAGGATCGAATATCAGCTTTCGGCGACTTCCCGCTTGCCATTCAGGCCCTGATCGCCGGTGACGTAGATGCGGTGATTATCGACGACACCGCAGGCGTTGGCTATCAGGGCGAGAATGCCGAAGTTCTCCAGCTGCTCGATGGCTCGCTCGCTTCTGACGCCCTCGGGTTCATTTTCCCTAAGGGCTCCGAGCTAGTCGATCCATTCAACGCTGCTCTCGCCTCGATGGAGGCCGACGGCACGATGGACGCACTGGCCGAGAAGTTCTTCTCGCCTGCGTTCACCATCACTTACGACGACATCGGCTAGCTGCTACTAACCCCGGCAAGAGGGCGCCGGACCGGCATGGTCCGGCGCCCTCTGTTTGAATGCCGCCGTGCAAGGACCCGGCGCCGCCGAAATCGAGACCGATCCCCTGGGGATCGAGGCGTCGCAAGAAAGAGGAGAGTTTCCCTATTGGCTCGTGCTCTTGCTCCTCATCATTGGCCTCTTTGCCTATCTGACTTTCGTCGATCCCACCTACGCGGGAGCTCGTCGAGCGATTCTGCCGGGTTTGGGAATCACCATTCGGGCGACCTTGATTGCCTTTGTTATTGCCCTGGTCATCGGCCTGATCGCAGGACTGGGCCGGATCGCCCGCAACTCCGTGGTGCGGACCCTGGCTACCACCTACGTCGAATTTATTCGCGGCGTACCGATGTTGGTGTTGATCTTTGCCGTTGCCTTGGTCATCGTCCCGCTGCTGGCTGATGCGCTCGGCTTTAGGAACCGCCTACCGCAGGAGGCCAGGGCGATAATCGCCCTCGCCCTTATTTACGGCGGATACATCGCCGAGGTTATTCGGGCGGGCGTGGAGTCGGTTCACCCGGGTCAATTGGAGGCGAGCCGATCGTTGGGAATGCCTCACGCTTCATCGATGCGGCATGTTGTGCTCCCTCAGGCAGTTCGTAACGTTCTGCCGGCCTTGGGCAACGACTTCATCTCCATGCTCAAGGATTCATCGCTGCTCTCGGTTATCGGGGTCACTGAAATCACTCAGCAAGGGAGAATATTCGCCAGCAGCACCTTCCAATTTCGGGAGAGCTACCTGGTGCTCACCTTCCTGTACCTCACGATGACCCTGGTGCTCTCGCTCTTAGTCGCGTGGCTGAGCCGGAGGCTGAAACGTGGTTGAGCAGCCGGCGATTGGCGACAACGACCGAGTCGTCGTCCATCGTCTTTCCAAGCGATTCGGCAACGTCCAGGCAGTGGCAGACGTCAACCTGCGAGTCCGGGTAGGCGAAGCCATGGTCATCGTGGGTCCTTCCGGATCGGGCAAATCAACGGTACTCCGCTGCATGAACCACCTCGAGGTGCCAACCAAGGGTGCGATCTACATCGACGGCGTTCACCTCGAAGACCCCAAGACAGACATCAACGCCGTCCGCAAAGAAATGGGGATGGTGTTCCAGCAGTTCAATCTCTTTCCGCATCTGACTGTGATGGGCAACCTCACCCTCGCCCAGAAAAGAGTCAGGCGCCGATCGCAAAAGGAGGCCGAGGAGATCGGGATGCAGCAGCTAACTCGTGTCGGCATACCCGAGAAAGCCAAAATGAAACCTGCTCAGCTGTCGGGCGGACAGCAGCAGCGAGTCGCAATTGCCCGGTCCTTGGCGATGAACCCCAAAGTGATGCTCTTTGACGAACCCACCTCTGCCCTCGACCCGGAGATGATCAACGAGGTGCTCGACGTCATGCGCGAGCTCGCGGCTTCGGGCATGACGATGGTCGTCGTCACCCACGAGATGGGCTTCGCCCGCGAGATCGGCTCCCATCTGGTGATGATGGATGAGGGCCGAGTGGTCGAGGAGGGAAGCGCAGCCGAGGTCTTTGCCAACCCCCAGAACGAGCGCACGAGGGCCTTTTTCTCGAAGATCCTCTGAAATCTGATTTCTTATCCCCTCTAGGCTGTCTCTTCGTGGCCATTCTCGACCGGGTCCGGTCCCCCGCCGACCTGCGGCAGCTCAACGACGAGGAGTTGGAAGAGCTCTGTACTGAAATCCGCTTCTTCCTGGTCAACAAGATTTCCCAGACCGGCGGCCATCTCAGCCCCAACCTTGGCGTCGTCGAGCTCACCGTGGCGCTGCATCGCTCCTTCGACAGCCCGGTCGATCGCATTCTCTGGGATGTCGGCCACCAGGCCTACGTTCACAAGCTGATCACCGGCCGCCGCGAGGGATTCAACACCCTCCGCCGCTATGGAGGCATGTCGGGTTATCCCAGTCGCGAAGAAAGCCCGCACGACTTCATCGAGAACAGCCACGCCTCGACTGCACTTTCCTATGCGCTCGGGCATGCGCTTAGTCACCCGGACTATTGGACGGTTGCGGTGGTCGGTGACGGCGCCCTCACCGGTGGCATGGCTTATGAGGCCCTGAACCACATCGCGGTGAGCCGGCCGTCGAAGCTGGTGATCGTCGTCAACGACAACGGACGTTCCTACGCCCCCACCGTCGGAGGTTTGGCCGCACTCGCCAACCTTGCCCACTACCGGCTCGACCCGCGCTATGAATGGATGAAGCGAACCTTCGGGCGGATGCTGCGCGGTCTCCCGATCGTGGGCGAGACCGCCGACGAGATGGCCAACCGGTTCAAGGAGGCGGTCAAACAGATCGTCGAACCATCGACCGTCTTTGACACGTTGGGCCTCAAATACTCCGGTCGCATCGATGGCCACGATCTCAACGCTCTCGAGACCACGTTCGCCAAGGCTCGGGAATATGGAGAGCCCGTCATCGTCCACGTCATCACCGACAAGGGAAAGGGTTACCCACCCGCGGTCGACGACGAGATCGACAAGCTTCACGGCGTCGGCTCATTCGATGTCAGGACCGGTCGGGCGTTGAAAGAGGAGCTGAAATACACCGATATCGCGGGCGGCGCGCTCCTGGCCGAGGCGCGCCGGCATCCTGAGGTGGTGGCGATTTCGGCGGCGATGGTTTCCTCGACCGGCCTGCAACAGATGGCTGCCGAGATGCCCGACCGAGTTTTCGACACCGGTATCGCCGAACAACACTCGGTAGCGATGGCCGCGGGAATGGCGATGGCGGGTAAGCGGCCGGTGGTGGCGATCTACTCGAGCTTTCTCCAGCGAGCCTTCGATCAGATTGTCACCGATGTTGCCCTGCACAACCTGGCCGTCACCTTTTTGATCGACCGGGCCGGGATAACCGGACCGGATGGCCCCTCCCATCATGGAGTGTTCGATCTCTCCTACCTGCGGATGGTTCCCAACCTCGTGATCGGGGCCCCGGCCGACGCCACCGAGCTGGCCGGGATGATCGCCACGGCGGTGACGCATGACGGACCGATCGCGATTCGATTTCCGAAAGCCGCGGCCTCCTCGCTGCCGGCCCTTCCCAGCACTCCGATTCCGATTGGGGAATGGGAGCTGTTGAGCGAAGGAGAAGACGTGCTGATCCTTGCCAGCGGACGACTGGTCGAGACTGCCCAGAAGGCTGCGACCGAGGCAGCGACCCAGGGGATTTCAGTCGGGGTCGTCAACGCCCGCTGGGTCAAGCCCCTCGACGATCGCCTCGTGTCCTGGGCGGCATCGGCGCGGGCAATCATCACCCTTGAGGACAACGTCATCGCCGGCGGGTTCGGAGCGGCGGTGATGGAGGAACTGTCAAAGGTAGGAATGGCCGGGAAGGTGAGAATTCTTGGCATTCCCGACCGCTTCCTCCCGGCAGGATCGGTCGACGAGCTGCTCGCCGAGATCGGTCTTGACACAGACGGAGTGACCCGCTCCATCCTGGCCCTCGTCGCCGGAAGCTAAAACTCTGTAATTCCGGACTCGGGAGTCAGCGTTGGGGCCGAGGCCACCAAGGAAACATTCCGCGGTGCCGGCTCCGAGGCGTCAGACGGATCGAACCTCGGTGTGTGCGCGGGAACCTCGACTTCTTCGATCAATCTGGAAGCCACTGGATTGCTCGTTGTCGCTGCTTCTTCCGAAAGGATGGCTGGCTGCGGTCGCAGGCCCGTGAACACCATTACGACCAGCACCACCACGACGCCGGCATGGAGGACAGGTCGAAACACCGGCCGTTGCCAGCGATCGACCAGCCTGCGGGCTAGGTGGGGCCGGCGCGGCGGGTTGCGTTTCATCTCGGAGCGAAGCTCGCCCTCTAACTGATCAACGAAGGCGTCGAGGTTTGGTGGGCGAGGTCGGCGAAACCGGGGCGTGTCAGTACGCATGACGGACCTCGGGCTCCAAGCTCGGTTCGAGGATCTGGCGCAGGTGATGGCGGGCGCGGCTCAAACGAAGGCGGGCTGCGTTGGGCGTCAAGTTCAAGGCTTCGGCGGCCTCGGTGGGACTGAGCCCGTCGTAAGCCACGAGCTCGATCACTTCTCGTTCACCGGCGCTCAGTCGCGCCAAAGCCGCCTCGAGGGCCGGGCGCTGGCGAGCAGCATCGATGGCGGAGGCGACCGCGTCGTCCTCGGACGGGGTAAACAGAAGGTGGCTGTTGCTGCTCTTGACCAGCAATCGAAGGGCGCCGGCGCGCCGGCGTCGCTGCTTGGCCAGTACCCGGCGCGCAATTCCGAAGAGCCAGGGGAGGGCGGTTTCATTCGCCGGGATGTAGCGACCGGCGGCTTGCAGGGCTACCAAAAAGGTTTCGGCCACCAGGTCCCCGACGTCTGCCGGGTCGGAGCGTCTCACTGAGTAGAGCGTTATCGCCCCGACATGGCGGCGAAAAAAGGTCGCGAAACTATCGGCGTCGCCTCGGGACGTCGCCTCCAACAGAAACGCATCGGCTGGATCGGTATTCAACCTTGTAAACGTTCTATGCATGATCCTGCCAAAATCATTCTTGCGTAGATCTGCACCCCAAAATCGATCAACTTGGTCCAGGAGTGTTTTACGCAGGAATGGAGCGAGAATGAAATTGAGGCTGATAGCAACGATGGCGGCGGTGTTTTTGCTGGCCGCCTGTACCCAGGCCGCAGACACAACGACAACCACAACCGTCGGCGGCACTCCGACAACGTCGGATGTCGGGGTCACCACCACCGCTGACACCGGAGGAACCACAACCACAGCCGGCGGGTCCACGACTACCGGCGCTACGGAACCGGGCGATGGCCTCTTGGCCGAGGTCCAGTCGCGGGGCTCGGTCCGGTGCGGTATCAACGAAGCAGTGCCGGGCTTCGGTTTCCTCGAAGCCGACGGCACGCGTTCGGGCTTTGACATCGACTTCTGCCGGGCCGTGGCAGCGGCGGTCCTCGGCGATCCCGAGGCCGTTGACTTCGTGCCGCTAACTGCCCAGCAACGCTTCACCGCGTTGCAGGCAGGCGAGATCGACGTCCTGATCCGCAACACCACCTACACCGCCAGCCGGGATGGAGGTGAAGGCGCGACCTTCCTCAGCACGACCTTCTATGACGGCCAAGGAATGATGGTTCGAGCCGACTCGGGATTTACGGTGATGGAGGATCTTGCCAACACTGGGATCTGCGTGTTGTCGGGTACGACGACAGAGTTGAATCTTGCCACTCGCTTTGTCGACATCCCCTACGAGCCGTTGACCTTCGAAGAGAACGACGTGCTCCAAGAGGCGTTTGTCGCCGGACAATGCGACGGGTGGACCTCTGACAAGTCACAGCTCGCCGGTGTCCGCTCCGCCTTCCCTGAAGGACCCGACGCATTGGTGATCCTCGAGGAAACCTTCTCGAAGGAGCCATTGGGCCCGGCGGTGCGCGACGGGGATTCGCAGTGGGCACAAATCGTCGACTGGGTCATCAACGTGACCATCATTGCCGAGGAGCTGGGCATCGAGTCGGGAAATGTCGACACCTTTGCCGACACCGACAACGCCGAGATCCGACGTCTGCTCGGTCTTGAGATCGAATCCGATGATGGCGTCGCCGTCTTCGACGCCGGTTTGGGGCTCGAACCAGGGTGGCCCGCCGATGTGATCACTGCGGTCGGCAACTATGGCGAGATCTTCAACCGCAACGTGGGTCCCGACTCTCCGCTCGGCCTCGAGCGTGAGCTCAACGCCCTCTGGTCCGAGGGCGGTCTGATCTACGCCCCGCCCTTCCGCTAATCGTCGAAGGGAGTGCCGGCGGCCACCGGCACTCCCTTCCCACCATTGATGACCCCGGCTCGACCACCCTTCTGGCGCAATGTCAAGGTCCTGCGGGCGGTGATCCAGATCATCGCCCTCGTCGCCGTTGGCGCATTGGTCTACGTGCTCTTCTTTAATGGCACCAACAATCTCCGGGCGAGGGGCATCCGCACCGACTTCGAGTTTCTTGATCAACCGTTTGGCGTCAGAATTGCGGGCTCAGATCTCAGCCCCGGCGCTCCGGTGCGAGTAGCGCTGATCAATGGAGTCAAGAACACTCTCGCGCTGACCGTGGTCGGGT
>JBPCQV010000023.1:0-2837 GCA_050997725.1 Acidimicrobiia bacterium | reverse complement strand
TTCGTGACTTATGCGGCTCATCACCACGACGATCGGTTGGGATTTTGGTGTGCCGCTCCGGCAGGTTTCCAGGAGAGGCTGGTCGCCGATCGGCATGACCGATTCTTTCGACCTCCCTATGTGGGTCACCGGGGGTGGCTCGGGGTCTACCTCGATGTCCCTGTCGAGTGGGACGAGGTTGCTGACATCGTGGAGGCGGCATACCGACAGGTAGCCACGAAGCGACAAGCAGCCCTGCTAGACACCGAACGTACCTAAAGAAACCCCGGCTTATCACCAAACCGGCACCTGCCAGGTGCCGGTTTAGTCGCGAGAACGCTGGGTCCAGCGAGCTATTCGCCAAAAACGGTCGAGCGTCGATGCTCAGAGAAGGATGCGACCGAGCCGCTCTTTGGCCCTTGCGCTGCCAGGCTTGGCAGCCGTTGCGATTTTGCACCGCTATCGGAGAGCGGTGGAAGAGCGCAGCGCCAGTCGTTGCGACATCCCCGCGCTGGCCGGAAGAGTCCGCATCGTTCCCACCAATTGGGGCCGGTTGTCGTATCGCTTCGTGCTCGGCGCCGACCCCGGCCCACCCTTGCTGCTGGTGCACGGTTGGGGAAGGTCGGCCGACTCGGTCTGGTGGCGTTTGCTCGCTCACACTCGGCGCACGGTCGTCGCAGTCGACTTGCCGGGACACGGGCGCTCGACGCTGCAAACTCGATTCTCCTTCGAATTGGCCGCGGAAGCGGTGCAAATGGCGATCGAAGACGCCGGCCTCGTCCGGCCGGCGCTCGTCGGCCACTCGATGGGCGGACCGATCTCCCTCACCGCGGTCCGGCGTTCGTCACCCCACGCCTTCACCGGGCTGATTGTCATGGCGTCCTCGGCCTTCTGGGTCCGTCCCCGGCATCAGCTCAAGGTGGCCGCCGCTCCCTACGTGCTCGGCCCAAACTCCCCGGTGACGATGAGACGCCAGCGAGTCGAGGAGCGGCGCGACCCGGACCAGGCCCGGATGATCGCCTGGGAGTACGCGGTCCGGCCGCAACGCCAGATCATGGAGGAAAGTGCAGCCGAGTTGCGCCGTTTCGATGCCCGCGCCTGGACCGATTTCCGACTTCCGCCGGCGCTGTGGATCGTCACCTCTGACGATGGGGTGATCTCACCGGCCGATCAGAGAGCATCGGCCGCACTGCTCAAAGTTCCGGCGGTAGAGGTTCCCTTTGACCATCGACTCACCACCGACGCCGCCCCCCGGGTTGGGGAAGTCATCGAGGCTGCGGTCCGCGAGTGGGCGGCGCATCCACCGTTCGGAATCCGAGCGCGAGTGCAACGGCCGCGGAGCCTCGGCTAACCGGGTTGTTTCGTCCGCGCTAGCGATTGAAGTAGGCGTCTGCTACTCGTTTGGAGGCTCGTACCGACCACGCCTCGGTGACCAACTCCTCGAGCTCGGAGAGGTCGATGTTGTCGAGCTGGACCAAGATCGCTGGATATCCGTTGAAATGCGGGGTCGTGAAGTAGACCGCGCCCCCGTCAGCGAGCAGCGCCTCCTTGGCCGCGAGCCCGTCGGTCCGGGCGCCGAGGATGGGGCCGGTCGGGGCCTCGTCACCGAGAGCGTCGTAGTCGGCCTTGCGCAACGGGCGCATCCACACGAAGAGCTTGTCCTTCACCTTCCACTGCGAGAAGTCGCCATCGACTTTCTCCGCAGTTTCCGGCAACGCCAGCGCCAACCGGCGGACATCGTCCCAGTTCGCCATCACGAGCAGCCTAAGCACCATTGCGAATCCCCAGCACAACCTAAGGTTTGGCTATGCAGGTCAGGTATGGGTCAACGGCGTCGGCGCGAGGTGGACGGCGATTCTTGCCGTATTTCCTTGGGGCGCTGGCGGTTTATCTTCTCCTCACCGGGCTGTCCACGCTCTGGACCGACTACCTCTGGCACAATTCGGTGGGCTTTGCCAATGTGTGGTGGACCCGTCATATCGCGCGTTGGGCACTGATCGGCGGTTTCGTCGCGCTTTCCTTTCTCGTCATCTACACCAATCTGACGCTGGCGCAGCGTTCGTCTAATCGCCATCTCACTTTGGCCGACTCCGACGAGGCCGACGAGCTGCTCAATCGGATTCGGGAATCGGTGGCGGGCCGGTTGCCGCTCTTATGGCTCGTGGGGGCGGCAGCGATGGCGATCTTGATCGGTGGGGGAGCGGGCGGGTGGACGGACCAACTCTTCCTGTATCTGAACCGAGTTCCCTTTGGCATCGAAGATCCAATCTTCAACAACGACCTCGGCTTCTACATCTTCACCCTGCCGATGATCCGCAGTGTCCTCGCCTGGGTATTCAACCTGCTTCTGGTGACGACGCTCTTGGTGGTCGCCGCCTATTACGTCAACGGCGCCCTTCGAATACGGCGCAGCGGCGGCTCCTTCTTCACTCGCGGAGCCAAGCTGCAGGTGTCGGTCCTGCTGGCGCTGCTGGTTCTCGTCCGGGCTGCGCTCTATCGCTTCGACGCCTATCGACTCCTCTATTCGGATCGCAACACCGAGTTTTTCGGCGCCGGTTACACCGACGTCCACGCCCGGCTCCCGGTGCTGCAGCTTCTTTTGTGGACCGCAGTGGTGACCGCCGCCCTCCTGGTCGTCAATATTTGGCGACAGGGCTGGACGTTGCCCGCAGTGGCCGGGGCGGCGTGGCTCTTGATCTCGATCGGCGCCGGCGTGGTTTATCCGGCGGCGGTCGAGAAGTTCCAGGTCGAGCCGAACCCGATCGTCCTCCAGAGCTCCTTCATCAACAACAACGTTCAGTTCACCCGGCAGGCCTATGGCCTCGATGACGTGACGGTGGAGGAGTTCGCCGCCGACG
>JBPCQV010000234.1:0-8448 GCA_050997725.1 Acidimicrobiia bacterium | reverse complement strand
CTTGGGACCTCAACCACCTCGAGACCGGTACGGGCACCATATTTGGCCGCTCCTCGATCGGTGGCGGGTTTTCTTGGGCGATCATTGGTGGCGTCGCGCTTGCCCTGCTTGTCGCGGGCGCGGTGGTCTGGCGATTGCGAGAGTCGAAACCCAAGCCGACTGAGATCGTCGTACCGGTGATTAGCGATCCAATGGCGAGCGACGCCCTGGTGACCGGTGGGACCCTGGTTGTTCCGGCGGATCAGCCGGAGAGGGAGTCCACGTAGCACCAACGCCAGGTTTCACCTGGCTGCAAACTCTGAATTGCCGGGTGTTCGGTCGCCCGAAAATGCGCAGTGGCGTGTCTCCCCGGCGATGAATCGCAGCAGCCGACATGCCCGCAGCTAAGGCAGAGGCGCAGGTTCACCCACCGGCCTCCCTGTGCCAGACATTCCTCGCACCCGTTCGGAGCTACGGGTTCGACGGAGGGATTCGCATTCTCGAGGTGCTCGCAGCTCATCGTTCCACCTCAGCCTCTATCTCGACCTTCCAGCGGGGGTCGAGGAGCGCTTTGACGACGACCATCGTCGACGCCGGCCTTATCGCCGAGAACACTTCGCCATGAGCGCGGCCCACGGCGTCGGAGTCGGCGCGCTCGACGAGGAACGTTCGGGTCCGGATGACGTGCTCGGCCCTGAAACCGCTGCTCTCCAACGCCGTGATGATGATTTCAAGACAGCGTTTGGCCTGGAGGTACGCGTCGTCGGGGCAGTTCCCATCTGGCCAGATCGGCGCGGTCCCAGACACGACGACCCGATCGCCGACCCGCACCGCCCGCGAAAAGCCGATGGTGGATTCATAGGGCGATCCCGAGGAAATTCGTTCCCGATCAGTCACTGCCCCCCCATTGTGGCGGCCAGCTCGGGGTTCGTGAAAATCTGTTCCATTGATACTTGACCGATCACAAGTATGTAATTACAGTCGTGTATTCGCCCCAATAGGTTGTGGTCAGGCGGAGGGGTACCACAACATATTGTGGTTTTGAGGTTCTAGACGCCAGGGTTTTCCGTTCAAATCTCTCTTTGCCGGGAGACCCGTGACCGCTCGAAGGGAGAGCCAGATGAGCAACGGACAAGGATTGCGAATCCCGCGACGATTCACAGTGGAGGGACACGACCCGTACGAAGGTTTCGATTGGGTGAGGCGGGACTCGAGGATCACCAACCCCGACGGCTCGATCGTCTTCGAGGTGAAGGACGCTGAGGTTCCGTCGACCTGGTCGCAGGTGGCCACCGACATTGTCGTGTCCAAGTACTTCCGCAAGGCCGGGGTTCCGCAACTCGACCCCGATGGCAACACGATCCTCGGCTCGGAAACCTCGGCGCGACAGGTCTTCGATCGCTTAGCCAGCACCTGGCGTTGGTGGGGAGAACAGCACGGCTACTTCGCCTCTCCTTCCGACGCGCAAGCGTTTGAGGATGAGATGAAGTTCATGCTCGCCAACCAAATCGCCTCCCCGAACTCACCGCAGTGGTTCAACACCGGCCTCGCCCATTCCTACGGCATCACCGGCTCCCCACAGGGTTTCTGGTTCGTCGACCCCGAAACCGGGCAATTGCAGGAGGGACCCGATGCATACTCTCGCCCGACACCCCACGCCTGTTTCATTTTAAAGGTCGATGATGACCTGGTTAACGCCGGTGGAATCATGGACCTCTGGCTCCGCGAAGCTCGAATCTTCAAATACGGAAGCGGCGCAGGTTCTTCTTTTTCCGACCTTCGTGCTTCTGATGAGATCCTTTCGGGAGGGGGAAAATCGTCAGGGGTGATGAGCTTCCTCAAGATCGGCGATGCCGCAGCAGGTGCGATTCGTTCCGGTGGAACAACGAGGCGGGCAGCGAAGATGGTCATCCTCGCTGCAGACCACCCCGACATCGAAAAGTTCATCGACTGGAAGATGATCGAGGAGAGGAAAGCGAAGGTCCTCATCGAACATGGCGGCTACCCCGCCGATTTCAACGGTGAGGCGTACGCCACCGTTTCTGGCCAGAACTCCAATAACTCTGTTCGAGTTACCAACGAATTTATTGACGCGGTCAAACAAGATGGCGATTGGCACTTGATCGAGCGCACCACCGGAAAGGTTCGCAAGACGATCAAAGCTCGTGAGTTGTGGCGCAGAGTGGCCGAAGCAGCGTGGGCATGCGCTGATCCCGGAGTGCAGTTCGACACCATCATCAACGAGTGGCACACCTCACCCGCAGGTGGTCGCATCAATGCAACTAACCCTTGCGCAGAATTTGTTTATCTGGACAACACCGCCTGCAATCTCGCGTCGATCAATCTGATGAAGTTTCTGAACCCGGATACGGGAATGATCGATGTGGAGGCATACCAGCACGCCATTCGATTGTGGACACTCGTCCTTGAGATTTCAGTTGTGATGGCGCAGTTCCCATCACCGGAAGTAGCCCAACGATCGTACGAGTACCGCCCGCTGGGGCTCGGCTACGCCAATCTCGGTGCCCTGTTGATGCAACTTGGGGCTGCGTACGACTCAGAAAAGGGACGCGCCATCGCTGCTGCTTTGACCGCGATCCTTACCGGTTATTCCTATGCGACGTCAGCGGAAATGGCCGCAGCCGTAGGGACATTCCCGGCGTTTCTAGCAAACCGCGAGTCGATGATGAAGGTGATTCGGAACCACCGGCGGGCGGCCTACAACGCGGATGACGCCAGTTATGAGTCGGTCTCTCATCACGTCGTCGGAATCGATCCAGATCAATGCCGCGTCGAACTGCTACGGGCCGCTCGCCAGAGTTGGGACCTGGCTCTCGATCTCGGGGAAAGGCACGGTTTTCGTAATGGTCAAGCCAGTGTTCTCGCACCGACTGGAACCATCGGGCTCCAGATGGATTGCGACACGACTGGGGTCGAGCCGGATTTTGCCCTGGTCAAGTTCAAGAAGCTGGCTGGCGGGGGCTACTTCAAGATTGTCAACCAGTCGGTGACGCCTGCTCTGCGCAACCTCGGTTACAAACCAACGCAGATCGAGGACATCGTTCGTTACATCATCGGGACGAGCTCACTGGCGGGAGCCCCGCACATCAACCGTCCTTCCCTGCTCGAGAAAGGCTTCAACGAGGAAGACCTCGTGAAGATCGAAAAGGTCATGCCGACCGTGTTCGAGTTGAAGCACGCGTTCAACCCGTTCGTCCTCGGCGAGCTCGCGATGCAGCGCCTCGGATTCACGGCTGACGAGTACGCGACCTTCGACTTCGATCTGCTCCGCTCGGTTGGTTACAGCTCGCGCGAGATCAGGGAAGCCACCGAGTATGTCTGCGGACAACAGATGATCGAAGGCGCTCCGCATCTGGCAGAGGAGCACTTGGCGGTCTTCGACACCGCCAATCGCAATGGACGCAACGGCAGGCGCCTCATCCACCACGTCGGTCACATCAAGATGCTCGCCGCGACCCAACCCTTCCTTTCGGGCGCTGCATCAAAAACGATCAACATGCCGAACGAGGCCACTATCGAAGACATCGAGGAGAGCTACATGCTCTCCTACGAGCTCGGGGTCAAGTGCATGGCTCTCTATCGCGACGGGTCGAAGGCGAGCCAGCCCCTCTCAGCCGGTTCCGACGACGCCCAACCCGAGGACGAACCCGAGGAAGTGACCCTCGCCCACGAGATCGACAAGCAGATTCTTTGGGGAAAGATCCCGGCGGGGTTGTCGCCCTCCGAGGCCTACAGCCAGGGGATGCATCCACCACGGTTCATCTTGCCGAACCGACGAGCGGGATACACCCAGGAAGCGCGTATTGGTGGGCACAAGGTCTATTTGCGCACTGGCGAATACGAGGACGGCACCCTGGGCGAGTTCTTCATCGACCTCGCCAAAGAGGGCGCGACTCTGCGCGGGATCCTGTCCTGCTTCGCCATTGCCGTCTCCAAAGGTCTCCAATTCGGGGTGCCTCTGGAGGAGTTCGTCGACACGTTCCCCTTCCAAACGTTCGAACCGCGAGGCATGGTCGAGGGTCATCCAAACATCAAGATGGCAAACTCGATCGTCGACTATGTGTTTCGTGCCTTGGCAGTTGAGTACTTGGAGCGCGACGATTTGGCCCAGGTTCCACCGAACCGGGACGGGGAGCTGCCGGAGCCGAAGAAGGGGCTCGCAATCGACGCCGGCGTGCAGCTCGACCTGACCGACGCGGTGGCCGAGGAGAACCTCGCCGCGGTTGTGTCGGCAGTCAGGATGCTCGACGCCAAACTCAAGCCTGCATCCCCCGTCAGCGAGGCGGTCATCGTGGCGCCCGCCACCGTCCGCGACGCGGGCATGGCGGCGATGCAGTCGGTGCTGAGCGGAATGATGGGTGATGCCCCGCTTTGCGATACCTGCGGCCATATCACCATCCGCAACGGCTCTTGCTACAAGTGTCTCAATTGCGGGAACTCGCTGGGCTGCAGCTAGGCATTCGGTGACGTACGTTTTCGCGACCAAATCGGACCCTAAACGGTTCGATTTGGTCGCGAAAACAGAAGCAGAACGACGGGATGGCAGCACCCATTGAGTACAGGTTCTACGGCGAGCTCGCCCGTTGGTGGCCGCTCATCTCTCCAGTAGAGGACTACGAGGAGGAAGCCACCTTTGTGGGCGCGATCCTCGGTCGGGCGTCAACACCGGTGAGGACTGTGCTCGAGCTCGGGAGCGGTGGGGGCCACGTCGCCTTCTATCTCAGGCGGCAGTACGAAATGACCCTGGTCGACCTCTCGGCTGAGATGCTCGATGTGTCACGTGCCGTCAATCCCGAGTGCGAACACCTCGTGGGAGATGTGCGCACGATTCGGCTTGGTCGCGAGTTCGACGCGGTTCTCATCCACGACGCCGTCGACTACATGACCACCGAGTCAGATCTCGCGTTGGCCATTGCTAACGCCTTCACGCATTGCCGGCCAGGAGGGGTTGCGCTTTTCGTCCCGGATCACACCGTCGAGAACTTCGAAGCGGTCACCGATCACGACGGCCACGATCATCCCGACGGCCACGGGGTGCGCTTTCTCGAATGGACCCGGGACCCGGATCCGAGGGACACCGAAATCGAGACCGACTACGTGTTCCTCCTCCGGGAGGCGGACGGCAGCAGTCGAGTGATCCACGAAACTCACCGCACTGGTTTGTTCAGGCGAGCCGACTGGCTCCGGCTGCTCTCCGCAGCCAGCTTCGCGGCCGAGGCGATTGAGGAGGAGACCAGCGAGGACCGCCCGGCGCGCGAGCTCTTCTTAGGTCACCGCCGAGAGTGAGGTCGGTTCTAGCTCGCGTACCGTTGGGCGGCTCGGGTACGAGCCTTGGCCGCTTCGATCGCGCGGTCCTTGGGAGCTGACATGGCGACCAAAGAATCAACCAGAGATCGGGTTGCCTCGGTCACTGTCGCCAGCGCTTGCTCGAAGGCTTCTTCGTTGGCCCGCGACGGGCGGGTGAAACCACTGATCTTGCGGACATATTGGACCGCGGCGTCGGCCACCTCATCGTCGGTGGCGGGGGGTTGGAAGTTATGCAGAGTCCGGATGTTGCGACACATTTGGCCAGGGTACCGAACGCGGCTTACCTAGCCCGCATGCGGTTGTTGCGGGCGTCGTGAGTGAGCTCGACCAGGCCGAGCTCCTCGAGCAGCGGCGGCAATTACATGCCGAAGCGTCCCCGCAAACCTTTCTTCAGTCCATACCAGCCGCCACGCGGATTTGAGGGGGAACGGCCCCATCCTTCGACGGTTCCCTCCTTGGCCTCTTTTTGCTCGTCGGCGGCGCCGAGGTCCATCCAACCTCCATGCTTCTTCAACATCGCGTGGAGCTCGTCGATTGCTCGCAGGTCGTAGCGCAGTTGGGTGGAGCCCACCTGACACACGAGCGAAGGGGGATCGGTTGTCTCGTCTCGATACATCTGATACTCAGAGGTGCCTGGAGGGGTCTTCAACACCCATGGGTCCTCTTTGGTTCCTACGGCCATGTCAATTCTCCTTTTCCTGTTGTGGCTCAGCCCGAGCCGAAGCTCTCGAACGATTCGGTCAGCCAATCTCGTATCTGGCCATCGACCTTGTCGGCCGTTGGCAGATTCACAAAGTGAAAGATCTTCCGCCCGCTCTCGATGGGCTTCCGGGCGATCCGGGCATGGGAGAGATGCCGAGTCAGCGGGAACGACAGGGCCACCCACTTCGCCATCGGGCGCAGCTCGACGAAGCTGCCGTTCGACTTGATGAAGATTCCCACGGAAACCGGCTCCACCATCATCGGCCCGAGGCTCTCGAGATGCGACAACACCGCCTCGAAAATCGGTCGCTCCCACTCCGGCCCGGTTGAGAAGTATTCCTCGAGCCCGAGCGCCGGCGCACATTCATGCGACTGCCGGCTCCGTCGGAACGATCGCGAGCAGCTTGGGCAGATCCACGCCATCGCTCACATCGACGTCTCGTGGAGCGGAATGCCGTCAGCTTCGTACATAGGATCCGCGCCCGGGTCGACGCCGCGCGCCGCCTGCGTCAGCCGGCTCAAATGGTGCTGCCATCCGTGGCGATGACGTAGATCCTCGCCGGCGGGCAGTCCCTCGTGGATCATCCGCAACAGGGTGCCCCGTTCCGTCGCCTCCAGCGTGAAAGTGACGGTGCTGCTGCCCGGAGGGACCGCGTCTGATCCTTCCCATCCCCAGGTGAAGACCACCTTTTCAGCGGCCCGCACCTCGACAAAATTGCCGCGAGCGTGGTTTCCGCCGATGTCGACCGCGAACAGCCCGCCGGGTGTGGCATCGAGGGTCGCATGACCTCCCATCCATTTCCGCATCTCGGCCGGGTCGACGAAGAACTCGAAGACCGTCTCCGGTGGGGCCTCAATCAGAATTTCCTCGCTGACGGCCCCGGAACGATCATGGCTTGTTTGCTCAAGGCTGGGCACGCCGATGCCGCTCCTTGCGCTCGGCCTGCCGTTTCAGTTCCTGCAAACGAGGAGACCAGAACGACCGCAGATGGTTGATCACGTCTTCCACGGCCGTTGATTCTGCCTGGTAAAGCCGGCGGCTGCCGTCTCGCCTTTCGGAGAGCAGGCCCGCCTCCCGCAGCACACCGATATGCTGGGACACGGCGGGCCGAGTCGTCTGGAAGTGGTTGGCGATCTCCCCGGCGCTCAGTGGCTGGCTGGCCACCAGTTGCAGGATGCGGCGACGAGTGGGATCGGCTAGAGCTCGAAATGCTGAGTCGACATCTGGGATATTCATTTGATAGGATTCGCTAACGTAAGCAACAGCTTACAGCCTATCGAGGCGAAAGGAGTCTCATGTCCAAGTACGTCATCCTCTACACCGCTCCCGTTTCAGCGGCAGATCAGATGGGGAACAACGACCCGGAGATGGCCGGCGAGGTGATGAAGGCCTGGAACGACTGGTCGGCCAAGGTCGGCAGCGGGATGGTCGATTTGGGGTTGCCGCTCGGCAACGGTCGCAAGGTCACGTCGCAGGGTTCGTCCGAAGCCGGGACCGAGGTGGCTGGTTACTCGATCCTCTCGGCGGAAAGTGTCGACGAAGCGGTCAAGCTGGTCGACGGCCACCCGCACCTGCAAATGCCCGGAGCAGCAATCGAGATCTACGAGACCCTCGATCTGCCCGGCGGTATGTAGGCGCGCCTTTCGGATTGATCGCCAGGAAGGGAGGTAGGCCGAACGGCACCGGGTGAAGTCCTCCTTCCTGCATCGCTGCCGGATTGGACCCAGCGAACCTAGCGAACCTCAAACTGGCTTTAGGCCAGGGCTTCCATGATCGCGGTGAGCTTGCGGGCGGTGGTGCAGTTGCGAATCGTCATCCCCTTGTAAAGCGCGGACCCAATGAGCCGAGGCATCCCGCTCCTGGTGACGTTGGCGCGATCGACTCGCCAGATGATCGCGCCCGGCACGTACATCACCTCATCGAGTTCGGGTTTGGCCGGCAGCACTTTGACAACCGACGGATTGTCGAATTCCTTCCAGAGGAAGAGCACATCGCATCTCATCTGGGAGTCGTTTGTCCAATTCGCGGGCAAGGCCTGGTCAAGTCGCTTCATCGACGTGAGGTTTCGGAGCAGGACCTTGATCGCGAGCCCGAAATCCCGCTCGATCGCCTTCTCGAGCGTGGCCGCCAGCTCGGCCGCCTTGCGTGCGGTCGACTTGAAGACGACGTTGCCGCTGTTGATATAGGTAGTCACGTCCGTCATTCCGGCACTCTCGAAGGTCGCCTTCAGCTTCTTCATCTCAACCTTGTTCTTGCCGCCGACGTTGATCCCGCGGAGGAGAGCTACGTACACCACAGGTCGTTTTTATCACGTAGACAGGTCGGAAAACGCCCTCTTTGCGTCGCGAGAACGGGGACAGGCCGGGCAAGATGGCCGCGATGAACGCTGAGGCGCTTCGAGTCAGGCGGGTCTATCTGCTCCTCACCCTGCTCACGAC
>JBPCQV010000141.1:0-2681 GCA_050997725.1 Acidimicrobiia bacterium | reverse complement strand
TCGCAACATCAACTACACCAACCAGTGCTATTTCCGTTGCGGGTTCTGCGCCTTCTCCAAAGGCCCGCGCAGTCTCAACCTGCGGGAAGAGCCCTATCTGATCCCGCTCGAAGGCATAGTCGGGCTGGCGCAGGAGGCCTGGGATCGGGGTGCCACCGAGGTCACCCTCCAAGGTGGGATCCATCCCCAGTTCACCGGTGACTTCTACGCCTCGGTGGTCGAAGGCATCAAAGAGCGCTTGCCCGAAATGCACATCCATGGGTTCACGCCGCTCGAGATCTGGCAGGGAGCGGAAACGCTCGGGGTGTCAGTGCGTGACTTTCTCATCCGGCTAAGGGATGCCGGATTGGGCAGCCTTCCCGGAACGGCGGCGGAAGTGCTCGACGATGATGTTCGCATTCACCTTTGCCCGGACAAGATTCGTAGCGCGCAATGGGCCGAGGTGATGATCACCGCCCATGAGCTGGGTCTGCCTGCCACCGCCACCCTGATGTTCGGGCACATCGACTATCCGGGAGCGTGGGCCAACCACTTCGAGGTTATCCGTCAAGTTCAGCGTCGCACGCGCGGATTCACCGAGTTCGTGCCCCTTCCTTTCGTGCACATGGGGGCGCCGATCTATCTCCGGGGACACAGTCGTCCGGGCCCCACTTGGGACGAGTCGGTGTTGGTCCATTCTGTGGCGCGTCTCGCCTTCGACGGCTTGATCCCCAACATCCAGGCGTCCTGGGTGAAGCTCGGACTTGACGGAGGCGCCCGTCTCCTCGATGCCGGCTGCAATGACCTAGGGGGAACGCTGATGGGCGAGATCATCACGCGTTCAGCGGGAGCGGCTCACGGCCAGGAGGTCAGCCCCGAGGAATTCGTCGCCACGATTCAGGGAGCGGGTCGCTCACCTGCGCAACGCAACACCATCTACGAGCTCATCAACCAACCGATGACTGCAGGAGCGGATACCCAGGCCGGCCGGTCGCTAGCCAGTCCTCCAAAGCTTCTTCGGTAGTGACGTCGCGCTTCTGGGCGGCCGCGAGCTGATAGCGATGGTTGAGAACGTCGCAATAGGCCTGGATCGGATCGGCCAAATCGGCGAGTGCGTCTAGCCGGGCGATCATCGGCTCGAAGCGATTGACCCGCCAGCGGATGGCATTGGTGGCTTTGGCCGTGGCATCGCCCTCGCCGCCGAAATAATGGACATCGGCCAGGATTGCTCGAGCCTGGAATTCGAGCGCATCGATTCCAGTCAGCGACTTCAGCCGGTTGCTGTGAAAGCTCCGGCCGCCGACCTTGACCTTGATCAGCATCTCGGAGGTGTCGTCGATCGAAGGCAACAAGTCGACCTCTTCCACGTCGAAGCCCAGTTGGTTGATCCGTTCGACTCTTTCAGTGATTCGATAGCGTTCCTCGGAGTTGATGGTGATGGTTCGGCCAATCTCCGACCAGAGGTTGTGATAGCGATCGGCGATGTCAAAACCCAACGCGAAGTCGGCCAGGTCGACATCGACGCCCATTTCGGCGGCGATATCGGCCATGCCTCCGGCCACGTTCTCGATCATGAGCTCGACGTCTTCTTCGCGGTGGCCATCAGTGAGTCCGTCGTCGTAGAGCCGGGCGGTCTCGGCGTCCACCATGATCGTCTCGATGGCTTCGGCGTCGAAGCGATAGAGCACGTTGGACAGGCTGCAATCGCCCCAGAAACAGCCAGCCACGTGTAGCTCCACCAGCAGGCCCGCGAACGCGTCGAGCATCTGGTTGCGCCGCCGGCCAAAGCCCGGGGCGCGGTCGTCTTCGCTCTTGACCGCCGCCATCCCGACTCCTGCCAGCAGCTCTCGGTAAGAGAATGAGAAAGGCTCGTACGCGGTGATGAGAGCGGCCGACATCTCTTCACCGGGATCAGAGGTCCGCTTTTCGACAAGCCCAACCGCCTCCACCGCGGGGGCGCCGACGGCTTCGAGCCCGCGCAAGATTCGGTAATCGTTCTCCGCGAGCATTGTGGCGAGCTCTTTGACGACATAGATGCCTTGGGGGTAGGAGAGAAACCGGACCTCGTGGCGGCTGATGCCTTTGGGCAGATCGATCATGTTGGGCAGGTTCCAGGTCGGCAGCGACTTTGACCAGGGCAGGTCGAGAAAGTCCGGATGCCCGGGACGGATGGTCAGCTGCGGCGGCACAATGTCATTCTGTGGGTCGCAGGCGTCGCTGTACGACGGTTGCTACCCAGGGTTTGCCGCATCATTGGCCTCGGAAGGCGAGGCCGCGGAGGGCGGGGACGAAGCCCCACTCCGTGAGAGAAGCTCCGAAGGCTGACTGGGCGGCGGGGACATCATCAATCTGTTCGATCAGCAGCCGGCGGCGGCGGATGCCGATGGCCGCGATTTCGCGAGCAATCTCCCCTTCGGGACTGGAGAACAGGTAGAGCCGACGGCCACTGCGGTCGAGATAGGCCGCCAACTCGCCATTGCCCAAGATCACGTAGGCACCGGCGGTGCGTTGCAGCCGAATCTCGGTTTCCGGCCAGGGGAGGATCGTGCCGAACGGGTTGGCCGGATCGGTAGCCGCCAGACCGATGACTTCATCTCGTCCCGGGCTGCGCAAACGATCGACCGCCCCAGCGAGCGCGAATTGGGCACCCCCGAGCCCCTCGACGAAGTATCCCCGTCGCACCTTGCCGACCTCCTCCATTC
>JBPCQV010000068.1:0-4907 GCA_050997725.1 Acidimicrobiia bacterium | reverse complement strand
GTGAGGAGGTGTTCCCAGCGATCGACCGCCGCTTGCACCTCGTTGGGGAAACCTGGGTTACGCGAGAAGCGGACGACCCGGTCGAAGTATTCCCACTGAATGTCGAGGGCCGAGAGCTCCCGGCCGTTGGCGAGACGGATCTTGCGCTTGCAGGTCAGGTCGTGGGCGATCTCGCGAATCGCCCGGATCGGGTTTTCCAACGTGAGGTCGCGGAAGACGGCATCTCTCTCGATCATCTGAAGCAACGCGACCACCGTTCCGACTTTGACATTGGTGGCGTATTCGCTCATGTTGGAATCGCCGGCAATCACGTGCAGTCGCCGGTAGCGCTCGGCGTCGGCATGCGGCTCGTCGCGGGTGTTGATGATCGGACGGCTGCGTGTGGTGGCCGACGACACCCCTTCCCAAATGTGCTCGGCCCGCTGGGAGATCGAAAATCCGGTGCCGCGTGGGGTCTGCGTGAGCTTTCCGGCGCCAAGGAAGATTTGACGGGTCACCAGGAAGGGGATCAGCACATCGACGGTCTTGTGGAAGTCCTTATGCCGGCTCACCAGGTAGTTCTCGTGACAGCCGTAGGAGTTGCCGGCAGAGTCGGTGTTGTTCTTGAAAAGGAAGATCTCCCCTCTGATCCCTTCTTCCTCGAGACGCTGCTCGGCCGAGTGGACCAGAGATTCGAGGATGCGTTCACCGGCCTTGTCATGGGCGACCAGCGATCGCAAGGAGTCACACTCGGGCGTGGCGTACTCGGGGTGGCTTCCGACGTCCAAATAGATGCGGGCGCCGTTCTCCAGAAAGACGTTCGACGACCGGCCCCACGAGACCACCCGCCGGAAGAGGTATCGCGCCACTTCGTCCGGTGATAGACGCCGCTGGCCCCTCAGGGTGCAGGTGACCCCGTACTCGTTCTCAAGGCCAAAGATGCGGCGGTCCACTTCCTTGCAGGCTACCCGCGTGCACCAAGGAACCACGGCGGTGCTTATTTGGCAAACCCTGGGTTGCAACCGTCGTACAACGACGGTTCTGGCCCACAGAACAGGCAAGCTGACGCTACCGAAGATTCGGTACGGAGAGGGCGCCGACGTAGACGCCGGCCAGCACAACGACGCCGCCGATGAAGAGAGCAGCAGTGAGCGGTTCGTTGAGGAGCGGTGCAGCCGCGAGGACAGCAGTTATCGGCAACAACGAAGTAAAGTAGGACGCGGAGCCCGCGGTCCAGCGTTGGATCACGAAGATGAAAAGCGCAAACATGATTGCCGAGGAAACGATCAGATAGCTCACCGCCAGCCACGTTTCAGAACGGCTCGGCAGCGCCCAGGGCTCGCCCAGGGCAACCGATAGCCCGAGCAGCAGTCCCCCGCCGAGGAGCATTGCTACCGCGTTGGCAACCAACGGCGGCACAGGCGGATACATCTTGCTGACCACGGCGCCTTCTGCCGCCGCCACCGCAGAACCGACCATCGCCAACAGCGGCAGCAAAGGGACGGCCTCGCCGAATGGATTCGCCAGGATCGCGATCCCGGCGAGCGTGATCAGTGCTCCAACCAGCGCTCGCAGCCGAAACGGCTCGAGCCCGTGGAAATGAGCGAGGAACACCACAAAGAGCGGCATCGACGCGAACACCAATGACCCAATCCCCGCCGGGAGACGCGTCAACGCGTAATAGGCGAATGCATAGGCCACGGTGAAAGAAAGAAACCCATACATGAGCACTCCGGTCAGGCTTCGACCGTGAGGGATCACCTGGCGCCGGAGGACGAAGGCGATCATCAGGAGAATCGACGCGAGCAGGAACCGAACACCTGCCCCGAACATAGGTGCCAGCTCACGATTCGAGAAGCGCACGGCCACGAAGTTGACCCCGCCCAGGGCGACAAAGGAAACGCATGCGACCAGCGTCGCCCGATCGGGCACCGAGCTACTCGGGGAGCTGGAGCCGGCGAAAGGAGCGGCGGCCGTTGGTGCGATCAAGCACGGCTGCTTCCCAACCCTCCGATTCGCGGCTCTCGGCCGCACGGAAGGCCTCTTTGCCTATCGCCAGCGCAGCCTCGACGTCGAGCCCCTCGGTCCAGGCCTTGCGCAGGTTCTCGGCCAACACCTCGGCCTTTCCACCGATAGCCGCTACCCGCCGCTCGTCAAAGAGGGTGCCGTCATAGCTAATCCGATAGAGCCGATTCGGCTCCCCCACCTCGGCAATCAACACCTCAACCTCGTATGGCTTCGGCTCGCGCGAGAAGATGGCGCCGAGAGCCTCGGAGAACATCGTCGCCACCGCCTGGGCGTTGACGTCGTCACGGCTGTAGAGATAGCCCATCAGGTCGGCCTGGCGGATGCCGGCTTTGCGAAGCAATTCGAACTCGTTGTACCGACCGACGCCGGCAAAGGCGATCCGGTCGTAGACCTCGCTGATCTTCTTGAGCGCGGTTGAGGGATTCTCCGCGAGCAGCAGCACCCCGTCGGCGTATTCGATTGCCGCGATCGAGCGGCCGCGGGCGACGCCCTTGCGAGCGAACTCGGCCTTGTCGCGCACTGCCTGTTCCGGCGCGACGTACATCGGAAAGGTCATCGGATGTTCTCCACCGCCTTCTCCGCCGCGGGCCGCACCTCGGAGTCGGACAACTCCTTCACCCCGTCTGGATCGATCACCAACACTGTCGGGAAGATGCCTCGCCGGAGATCGGGGCCACCGGTGGCCGTGTCCTCCTGCGCCGCCGAAACCAAGGCGCCGACGCCGACGTCGACAGCCTGCTCGGCGGTGAGGTTCTCGGCGAAGTTGGCCCGCAGATAGGCCTTGGCCAGGCTGGCGCCGGAGCCGGTGGAGCCGAAGTTGTTTTCCTCGTAGCGGCCGCCGACGACGTCGTAGGTGTAAAGCCGGCCGCGGCCCGAAAGCACGTCATAACCGGCAAAAAGCGGAACCACAAAGAGCCCTTGGAAAGCCATCGGCAACTGGCTCCGGACCAGACGCGCGAGAAAGGCCGCTTTACCTTCGAGCGAGAGCCGAGAACCCTCAATCTTCTCGTAGTGCTCGAGCTCGACCTGGAAGAGCCGGACCATCTCGATCGCCAAACCGGCGGTGCCGGCGATCGCGACCGCCGAGAACAAATCGGCGGGGAAAACCTTGCGGATCTCGCGGTGGGCGACCTGGTTGCCTTCGGTGGCTTGGCGGTCGCCGATCATCACCACTCCGCGCTGAAATCGTAAAGCGAGGACGGTGGTGCCTTCCGGCATTGTCAGCGACCTGGCTTCACCGGCAATGTCCAACCGTGCGGTATGACCCAGCGTTTTGAGGAGGTCGGTGAAGCTCGTTCCGGGGGCGGGGATGTCAAACAGCAGCGGAAGGCTGAGTTTCACTCTCCCCCTTTCTGGATGTAGTTGCGCACGAACTCCTCGGCGTTCTCCTCTAACACTTGATCGATCTCGTCAAGCAGTTCGTCGAGTTTTTGATCCGCCGGGCGCGCGTCGGCGGTGCCCTCTTCATCGACCTGTTTGCGCTCGGGCTCTTTCGAGCGGCGAGCCTGTTCCCTTTCAGCCATCAGTGTCCTCCGAGAGCCGCGATCAGGGCCGCAGCATCATCTACCGAGTCGAGCAGCGAGCCCACCCTGGAGCGGTCGCCTCGAAGCGGTTCCATCATAGGAATACGTTTTAGATGCGATTCGCCGGTATCGAACACGAGCGAGTCCCAATTGGCGGCCACCAGAGCGCCGGGAAAACGGCTGACACAACGACCCCGGAAATACGCTCGTGTTCGTTCCGGCGGCTCAGTCTCAGCCTGGGCGATCTCGTCGTCGGTGAAGAGACGGGCCATCGCTCCCCGATCCACGAGCCGCCGATGGAGGCTCCGTGCCGGATCGACATCGTGATACTGAATATCGAGCAGCCTGAGCTTGGGGTTGTCCCAGGTGATCCCGTCCCGTTCGATGTAGCCGTCGAGAAGCCTTCGTTCGGCCACCCATTCTAGACGGTGGGCCGCAAGCTGCGGGTCCTGCTCGAGATCGTCCAGGACCTCTTCCCAGGTGGCGATCACCCGAAGCGCCACGGGGTCATCCCTCTCAGTCTCGACGTATTTCCGAACCCATTCGAAGTAGCGCCATTGGATCTCGAGGGCGGTGGCTGACGAAGCCGCGTCCAGCATGAGCGGCCGCCGCAGCTCCGGATCGTGGCTGACCTGCCAGCAGGAAGAAACCGGGTCCGAGAGGTCGAGCGGCTCGGGGAGGGCCCCATCTTCGAGCGCCGCCAGAAGCAGAGCCATGGTTCCCAGCTTGAGGAAGATCTGCACTTCGGAGAGATTGGCGTCCCCGATGATGATGTGGAGGCGCCGGTACTTCGAGGGGTCGCCGTGCGGCTCGTCGCGGGTGTTGATGATTGGCCGCTTGAGCGTCGTCTCCAAACCCACTTCTTCCTCGAAGAAGTCGGCTCGTTGTGCGAGCTGAAAGTCAACGTCGGGTCGGCCATTCTCGGAACCCACCTTTCCAGCTCCGGTGAAGATTTGCCGCGTGACGAGGAACGTGGTGGCAAACCGGATCACGTCGCCGAACGGTGTCTCACGGGCCAGCAGATAGTTCTCGTGGGCGCCGTAGCTATTGCCCTTGCCGTCGGAGTTGTTCTTGTAGACCGAGAGGCTCTGACCAGCCGGAAGCAGCCCCACGGCGGCCTCGGCGGCGCGGCGCATCACGATCTCGCCCACCTTGTCATAAAGGGCTCCCTCGAGAGCGTCATAGCACTCCGGACCGGAAAATTCGGGATGGGCATGGTCGACATACAAGCGAGCCCCGTTGGAAAGCACCGCGTTGACCAACGCCCCTTCGGGATCGGCGACCCCGTAGCCCTCATGTCCGAAGCCGCGCGCGTCTCGTCCGGGTGACTCCTCCTCGTAGGACCATTGCACGCGGACTCGCCGGCCGGGATAGGAG
>JBPCQV010000056.1:0-7820 GCA_050997725.1 Acidimicrobiia bacterium | reverse complement strand
GTGTCGGAGGGGGGACTTGAACCCCCACCCTCTATCGAGGACTAGGCCCTCAACCTATGGAGCCATGCTTTTCGGCGTTTTTCATTGCCTCTGAATCTCTCGCCATAACACTCGAATAAGCAGGTCGGACGTAGGTTTTCCGAACATGGGCTTTGCTATGAGCGTTCACGAATTCGCGTTACCTTGCACGAATGTTTCAACGTCCGGGCACCTGGCCGGGCACCTCGCGGCCTCGAAGCCCATCGGCCCTCAACGACGTCGTGCTCGCCGAGTGAGGTCTCGAAGTCATCCGTAGTCGCGATCACGCCAGCCGCGCCGCCGGGTCCCACACCCCGCTGGCGACCTCGCCAGTGAGGATGGGATCGGCGAAATCGGAGATAGCTCGGATCGTCTCAGCGAAACTCGCCGGCGCCGACTCGTCAAGCCCGGCCCGAGCCAGAAACCGCATCCAGTCGGCCAGTCGAACCTGTGCCAGGTCGACGAGCACCGATCGGAGCGGCCGAAGATCAGAGCTTCGATGCGCGCCTGTGGCGCGGATCGCAGAGGCGAGTTGCCCCGCGTCAATCTCGTGCCGTCCGGTGAGGATGTAGACGTCGGCGAAGTCCCGGTCCCGCGTCGTCGCGTCGCCACGGTCGATCATGGTGACGATCTTCTCGGCAAGGACTGTCTCCAGCGGATAGCCGATCAGATCGAACGGCTCGTCGAGCAGTGACGGGTAGCTCACTTCGACGGGCTTCGGCGTGACCGGGTCGCCGACGTTGATGTCGAATACGAAGTGGAAGTCGAGCTCGATCGATGCGGGCCGGAACCGTAATCCGCACGCCCGTGTAGGGGTCAGCCTCGCGAATCACCTGCGTTCGGAGTGCCGCCGGCTCGAAGGTGACACCGTCGTCGACGTCGATGCCGAGCACCTCGCGCACCACGCGCGAGAGCGAGTCGACGTCGTTGGCGATCGCCTGCGCGAGGAGATCGACGTCCCCGGTGGGTCGACGCTCGTCGAACGCGGCGAGGAGCAAGCCGCCCTTGAGTACGAGCCGACTGCGATGGGCGGAGGTGGACAAGCGGTAGAGGAACCGCTCCAGGACGTAGAGAACAAAAAGCTCGTCGGTCGGTCGGCCCTCTCGGCGCGCTATGGCCCGGACGTCCAAGTAAGCACGACCGCCAGCGCTGTCTCGACTCGGCCGGCTCATCCTTGCAGCACGCTCAGCGCCGAGCGGATGGGTGCCGAGACTCGAAGCTGGCGCGACATGTCGGCAAGGCGAGCAAGCCTTCGCCGCGGCTGGGTGGAGTAGCGGCGCAGAGCGCGATGGGCTTCACCTTCGCCGATGAGGTGTCGAAGGCGAAATGCGTCGACGACTGTGCGCTCACGATCGCTGATCCAGAATCGCTCGCCGCTTTCCTCTTGAACCTCGATCCGGCCCAGGTCGAAGGTCGTTGCCCGGAAGACGTGGACCTTCGTGGACGGGTAATCGATCGTCGGGCGGTGGGTGCCCTCTGGGACAGCAAGGTGGACCTGCGACGGGATGTCGTCGGTGAGGTCCCAGTACGACAGCGCCGAGTCGAGTGCAATCATCCCGTGTGGGGCTCGCGCCGAGACGGCGACGAAGTCGATGCTCCCAATGCGAGCCGCATCTGCAAGCTGGAACAAGCCACGCGACAGCTCGAGGACCTCACCCTCATCACGTAACGCATAAAGGTCTCGCCACGAAATCCCGGCGGCAACGGCGTCCTTGGATCGGAAGATAGGGCCGATCTCTCGGAGTCGCTCGAGCGCTCGCGTCAAAGGCATGTATGAAATCCTACAGAGATAGGGCTTACCTCGGGTGGCTTTCATACAAACTGGCGAGGACTCAACTAGTCTGAGCCTGCGTCCCTCCAGATGGTATCCCTCAGAGTTGTTTAGTTCTGTTACAACGTTGAGTACTATTGAATGGTGAGCAAAGTTGACCCGATCGACGAGCTCCGTCGTCTCTACCCACCGATTCTCACCACCGCCCATGTCGCCGAAATGATGCACTGCACGATCGGCGACGTCCGTGACAAGGTCCATCGTGGCGAGCTCGAGGCGTTGCGATGGGGACAACAGTTCCGTTTCTTCCGCGAGGAGGTGATCTCCTCGATGACCCGCTACCGCACCGGGGAGCCGGCGCCGGACGACGAGAACGAGCAAACCGATACCGATCGGAGTTGAGAACGAGATGGGCGAACGCATCGACTACGAGCGTTGGTATCCGGAAGTGCCGGCGGTGATGGACTCGACTCAGCTTGCCGAGCTGTTGCATACCAACGAGCAGATCGTCCGCGCCTGGGTGCGGGAGGGGATCCTTCCAGCTCACCGCAAGCCGGGCGGACGTAAGTTGACTTTCCTTCGTCATGAGATCTTCGACTGGCTTGTCTCCAACCGATACAAGCCGGAATAGGACCCAGTTGAACAATCACACCAGTGATCGCTATATCACCAATCGGAGCACCGGCGCGGTCCGCTCGAGTTCAGGGGCGCCCAGATAGGCGTGGACGGCATCTCGCCAGGGAGCGGCGCTGAGAATCGCGGGGTCGGCAAGATCGGCCTCGGGTCCACAACTAATGCGTGCTTCCGCATGCCGGGCGGCTGCAGCTCGCCACTCGTTTCGACGTATCGATTCGATCAGCGTGTTCCCGAGCACTTCGTGAAGGTCGGCGGGCGGTTCAATCTCGTACATCGCCACCCGGGCGGCGATCCGATGATTCAGCTCCTCGGTGACCGCCGAGTAACGATGGAGAACTGATCCGTTCTCTTCCAGCCAGGTCTCTCGGAAAGCCTCGTGGCCAGATAGCTGCTCTCGTCTCGATTCCAGAGCCAGTACCTGGGCGCGGGCACCGCTGGTGCCAAGAATGTGGGCGACCTCTTTGGCTTCCTCGACAGCGGTTTCAAGAGCAACAAGCTCGTCGGCGTGATCCTTAGCGATCGGGCTGGACCTGATGGTCGCTTCCAGCTGGTCGCGCCATTCGACTAGCTGCCAATCGGTCGCCGACTCGACCGGTAGACCCTGGTCGTAGGCGGGCGGTTCGATCACCGACTGCGAGAACTGGCGAACCAACGCCTCGATCCGATCCTCGGTGAGCGGGTCGCCATGGATATAGGTGCATTCCCCCAGCGGACCAGGACTGTCGTTGACCCAGACATGGGTCTCACCTCGGGCTCGGGAGAGCGCGGTGTAACCGTGCTCGGCGCGGACCCCGGCGTCGGCGTAGGCATGGGTGATCTCAAAGGTTTGTCCTTGGGCGGTGTGGATGGTCTGGGCATAGGCATGGTCAACATCTCGGTCCAGATACTTCCTCGGGAGGTCGATCAGCTGGCCGTCGAGATCCCGCCGAAATGTCAGGGATCCGTTTTGGGGTGAGACGGCGATGACGCTTCCGGTCTGGCCGTTGCGGAGATCGGAGTGGGCATACCAGTTGTCCCGGACCACGATCCGATCCCCAGCCGCGAACTCGAGACCCCAACGGTTGACCACGCTCGCGCCGACTAGTTGGCCGGATTGTTCCATCTGTACCCGGGCGAACTGGTTGAGCATCCACACCTCGTCGTGGCGGGAGGCGAGCATCCTCACCTGATCAAGACCGTGCCTTTCGACATCCGCCCACCATGCGTCGACCATCGCCGCCTTAGTGGAGTACTCGTCCCGACCCAGGTGGAGGCGACCGGCCTCGGAGTATTCCCTTACGGCGCTTGCTACCTCTCCGTGGCGGAGGTGGTCGAGGATCCTCCGGTCGTCGGGTAGACGTTGACGCTGGTTGACCATCGCCAGGTCATCGACCACCTGCTCGCCCTGGGAGACGATCCGGTGGAAGAGTCCACCCGAGTCGACCGAGGGCAGTTGTTTGGGATCCCCCATCAGGATCAGCTTCCCGTCGCAAGCCTCGACCCGTTCCACCAACCACGCCAGGTCGCGGTTGAGACCATCGAAGCTTCGTCAACAATCACAACCGTGCCTGTTGGCAAATCGTCGTTGTAGCGGTCGGTGTGGTGTCGGAGCATGGCAATGGTGCCGGTCCACCGCTCACCCATACCTTCGGAGAGTTGGCGGGCCGCCGCCGCCGAAGTGGCCACCCCGATCACCCGACTCCCCGCTGCTTCGACCGCGTCGGCGTAAGCCCCGATCGAGTGGGTCTTACCGGAGCCTCCCGGGCCGATCACCGCCACCAGTCGACCGTCGAGCTCGCACAGGCGTCGCATAGTGACGGCCTGCCCGTCGACCAAACCCCGTTCGCAGATCTCCATTTCCAAGACCTTGTTGTCGGCGGCCACAGGCGAGGTGTCGGCTATGGCGGCCAGAACTCGCTCCTCTCGTTCTAGCTGAATACGGGTGGTGAACTGTGGTTCTCCGGGGAGCGACCGGGATCGAACTGCTCCGTTTTGGGTGACCGTCCCCAAATTGTGCCCGGAGGCGATATCCAAATTGGCACGCGGCATCCGAGGCATTCCACTCGACCACGAACTCCTCGACACGAACGCTTGGCTGCTCGGGGTCCTTAACGGGGTGGTCGACCTCCGCACCGGGCAATTCCGAGCCCCGGACCCCGCTGACCTCATGACGGTGCAATGTCCCGTTGCCTGGGACGACAACGCCGAATGTCCAAGGTGGATGGCCGCACTAAAAGAGTGGTTCCCCAACGATGAGACCCGCGCCTATGTCCATCGCCTCGTCGGCCAAGCCCTTGTCGGCCTACAGCGCGATCACCTCTTCGTCATCCATCACGGGATCGGGGGGAACGGGAAAGGCACCTTTGTCCGGGCCCTCCAAAAGGTGCTCGGCCCCTACGCCGCCACCCCCGACCTGGCGCTGTTGACCGAGACGAAGTGGGGAGCCCATGACACCGCAACTTCCACCCTGTTCCGAGCTCGGCTAGCCGTCGCATCCGAAACAGAACGGCGAGTCAAGCTGGCCGAAGCGTCGATAAAGAATCTGACCGGCGGCGATCGCATATCCGCCCGACGCCTATACGAAAACCCCTGGGCCTTCACCCCCACCCACTCGCTGTGGCTCACGACCAACTATCAGCCCCAGATCACCGGACGCGACGCCGGGATCTGGCGCAGGATACGGGTAGTTCCTTGGGTGGCCTCCTTCACTAACGGGGCGACCGACCCCGAGCTCGACGCCAAACTGACCGATGAAGCCCCTGGAATACTCCGCTGGGCCGTTGCCGGAGTGGCCGATTGGCTGGGACACGGCCTCGACGAACCGGACGAGGTCGTAAAGGCCACCACCGACTACCGGAAGGCGGAAGATCTCCTCGGCCGCTTTGCCGACGATGTCGGTCTGCGATTCACCCGTGACGGGTCCATCCCCAAGACCCAGCTAACGCAACTGTTCACGACCTGGACCCGCGACGAAAACGTGGACCTCCCCGTAGCTGCACTCCGAGACTGGCTTGTCGGGGAACACGGATGCCGCGACGGAGTCGCCAACGGCAAGACCCAGGAAGGTAAGCGCCGGCAAGTCAGGATCTGGCGCGGCGCCGAGCTCGCCCCCGTCACGGAACCCAAGGACCAAGAAACCCAACCAGGACAAAGCCAATCGTCGGATCCTGTGACGGGTGTGACAGACTTTCCGGAAAGTCCCATAGAAAAGGGTCGCTATAGGGACTTTACGGAAGGCGCGTCACAGTCGTCACCCATCCTCTGCAAAGTCTGCGACAAACCCAATACAGACGCCACCTTCCAAGGTCTGAGGGTCCATGCCAGATGCGGACCGCCCGGCACCTTCTCCGATGAGGACGACCCGTTCGCCCTACCGGATGATTGGCAGGAGTTGGTACTCGAGGAGCTAGAGGCGGAGGCGTGAACCGCTACAAACGCCGCCGTTCGAGTATCACTGCCACTGAGACCGCGATGGCTGCTGCCATCCGAGGCTGTGTCTGCCGGCCCGAGATCTCACGACGACACAAAGACGGGATCGGCCACCTCGACATGTACCACGACGGAGACTGTCCCGCGGCCGACAGCGGCACCCAGCTACTTATCGGCCGAGGCCACCAGACGGCTGAGGAATTCGCGGCCGTGGTCGCGGAGGTAGTTGAAGTGTTCGAAGAGGGTCGGGGCTTGTGAGAACCTCGACACATTCCCAAGACCGACGGGTAGGGGGGGTCAAAAGTTCAAGGATGAGCTTTCAAGAGCTCCGCTCATCGGGACCCGTGGAGAAAATGAACGAAAAGAAAGGGAACATGTCTGTAAAAGCCCCTGAAACGTCCTGCCGAGCTTGTGGGCTGACGATTCCCGCCCAGCCATCTGGCCCAGGGCGTCCACGGCAGTTTTGTTCCTCGGTATGCCGCCGGCGTTGGCACTACGGCATGCAGGTTGCCGTGGAGCGGGCAGCCCGGTTGGAGGAAGAGGCCAAGCGGTCGTACGAGTCGGACAAGCGCCGCTACGGAAAACCAATCGCCGACTACTGGAAACGAGTTCACGACGGTGAGCCGCGGGGTGAGTTCCCGGCATGAGCCCTCTCCGCCGATGTCTGCTCTACGGCAAGAACTGTTCCGAGGGCGGTTTTGCCGTCCCCGGAACTTCCCGCTGCCCGGCCCACAGCAGAGGCTGGCGGAAGTCGGCGGCGATGGTCGCCCGCGGGGGGTACTACCAATCGCCGGGTTGGCGAGAGCGGTCAAAGCGCCAACTCGCCAAGTTTCCGGTCTGCGTCAGGTGCGGAGGCAAGGCAACCATCGCCGACCACCTCGCACCGATTGGGCTTGGAGGCGACCCGGCTGGAAAGCTCCAATCGATGTGCACTCGATGTCACAACTTGAAGTCCAGTAGTGAGGGCGGCCGGGCGGCGAAGGCGAAGCGTGCGGTTTCGAGAGCCGAGCCGAAATGACGGTTGAGGAAATGATCAGCGTCGTGCACGACGTGATCGCCCAGGCGGCGGAAGTGGTGCCGCCCGGTCTCGGCGATGCCGAACTTGCCGAGTTTTTCGAGGAGTCCGGGTTCGCAATCAGCCATATCCACGACGGCCCCGGACGGGTCTCGGTGTTCGCCGGGGCGACGTTGTTGTTCAAATGTTCGCCGGCGCAGCCACGCAATGAGGTGTCCGGGTGGCGGGCCTCCTGAAGGGTTCGGCATGCAGATCGTTGCTTCGGAGCAAGGCGGGACGCCTCCTCCCCAGCGAGCGCCAACAGCCCGGTGTGGTGGCAGCATGTGGAGATGACCACGCTCTCCGACCAGTTCGACAAGCTCTCGTATTTGTCCGCCAACGCCACGATGGTCAATTTCGTAAGGGAACAAATATCCCATACATAGCCCATCTGCTCTCTACAGCCGCGCTCGTTTTGGAGGGTGGGGGTGATGAGGAGCAGGCGATTGCCGGATTGCTCCACGACACCCTGGAGGAGTACGAAGTCACGAAGGTCACGGCTGACGACATCGTGAAGGAGTTCGGGGAGAGGGTGGCCCGTCTCGTTCAAGATTGCTCGGATAGCGAACCCGGCAAGAAGGAGGACAAATGGAGGGTTCGAAAGAAGCGTTACCTGGCGGCGCTGAAAACCCACGACATGGACTCCTTGCTCGTAGCCAACGCCGACAAGCTTCACAACGCCCGTGCCATCTTGGCTGATTATCGCAAGGAGGGGGAGGACCTGTGGTCTCGCTTCAGCAACGAGAGTGACCCGCTCTGGTATTACCCAAAGCTCGCCAAGATCTTCCGTAAGCGGAGTACGCCGCTGGCGAGCGAATTCGACCGGGTGGTAGGAAAACTCGTCGCCCTCGTTGAGAGGACGAGGCGAGGTCAACCTGAGTAGTCCGGGCCACCATGGTCGATGAGTCATCCTCGGGATGGTTGGAGGAGAGC
>JBPCQV010000037.1:0-12217 GCA_050997725.1 Acidimicrobiia bacterium | reverse complement strand
CCGTCAGAGGGGTGATCGACCTCACGAGCTGCGGAGCCGATGCCTATCCGGTCGAGATCATCGGCCATCAATGGTGGTTCGAGTATCGATACCCGGAGGAGGGAATCGACACTGCCACCGTGCTGGTCATCCCCGCCGGTCGCGAGGTGTGTGCGACGATGACCTCCGAGGACGTTCTTCATAACTATTGGATTCCGCAGCTCAATGGCAAGCGGTACTTGGTCCCCGGTCAAGAAACGCTCCTCCGTCTGCAAGCCGATGAGCCCGGGGAATACCGAGGTCAATGCGCGGAGTTCTGCGGCCTGTCCCACTCGCTCATGCGGGCGGAGGTGCGAGCCGTCACCGAGGAGGAATTCACGGCTTGGATCGCGGCCCAAAAAGAGCCGGCCGCCGAGCCGGCCTCGGGAACACCGGAGGCGGCCGGCCTCGATGTGTTCCTCAACCGCTGCACCCAATGCCACACGATCGATCCCGTCAACGTCGTAGTCGAGGAGGCGTTCAACGGACCCAACCTCACTCATTTCATGGATCGCGGTTGGATTGCAGGGGGCTACCTTCCCTACTCGCGGGAGAACCTGGCGAGGTGGCTTTCCCATCTACCTGACACGAAGCCCGGGAGCTATATGCCCGATCTGGCGCTGACCCAAATGGAGATTGACGCTTTGACTGCTTATCTGGAGACACTGCGATGACGACCACCACCGCCCGCACGACGACGATCTTCCGGCGTCCGAAATCGGAAACCGGTTTCTGGTCGTGGATCACCACCGTCGATCACAAGAAGATCGGGATCATGTATGGCTACACAGCCTTTATCTTCTTCGTAATCGGCGGCCTGGAGGCGCTCTTGCTGCGCATTCACCTCGCCTCGGCGGAGAGCACCTTCCTCTCGGCGGCCGACTACAACGGGCTCTTCACCACCCACGCGGTCACGATGATCTTCCTCGTGGTCATGCCGATGTCGGCTGCCTTCATGAACTACCTGCTCCCATTGATGATCGGGGCTCGCGACGTTGCTTTCCCGCGGCTCAATGCCCTCTCCTACTGGGTCTTCCTCTTTGGCGGCCTCTTTCTCTACTCCGGCCTTCTCTTCTCGTCGGTGGTGCCTCCCGTCGGCGTGACGCCCGGGGTCACCGGCAACCTCGATCCCAGCGACGCCCGCAGCTTTTTCGGCTTGCCCGACGGGGGTTGGTTCATGTACCAACCCAATGCCGGGCCCGCCTTCTCCCCCGGTCGGGCTCTCGACTTCGCCGTTCTCGGGCTGCAAATCCTGGGGATTGCCTCGCTGCTCTCCTCGGTCAACTTCATAGTCACGTTCTTCAACCTGAGAGCGAAAGGGATGCGCCTGCTTCGGGTCCCGGTGTTCATCTGGATGACGCTCGTGGTGGCGTTCTTACTCCTGTTCTCGTTGCCGATCATTGCCATCGCTCTTTTCATGGTCATCTTCGATCGCCAGTTCGGGACCTTGTTCTTCGACGCCACTGCCGGCGGCGACCCGATTCTCTGGCAACACCTCTTCTGGCTATTCGGCCATCCGGAGGTCTACATCCTGATCCTGCCGGCAATGGGGATCGTCTCTGAGATCATCCCGGTCTTCAGCCGCAAACCTCTCTTCGGTTACGCCGCCGTCGTGTTCGCCGGCGCCGGCATCGCCTTTCTCGGGTTCGGGGTGTGGGCCCACCACATGTTTGCCTCGGGCATCTCGACCGTCGCCCAAGTTGGCTTTGGTATCACCACGGTCACGATTGCCATTCCCACCGGGGTCAAGATCTTCAACTGGATGGCGACCCTCTGGCTCGGGAAGATTCGCTTGGCGACGCCCATGTTGTTCGCCCTGGGCTTCTTGACCATGTTCACGATCGGCGGTCTCTCCGGAGTCACCCACGCCGTGGTCCCCTCCGATTGGCAGCAACACGACACCTACTACATCGTGGCTCACTTCCACTATGTGTTGTTCGGGGGCTCCATCCTCGGAATCTTCGGTGGCCTCTACTACTGGTTCCCGAAGTTCACTGGTCGAATGCTCGATGACCGGCTCGGCAAGGTTCACTTTTGGCTGTGGATGCTCGGCTTCAACTTGACCTTTGCTCCCATGCACTGGCTCGGTCTCCAGGGCATGATCCGTCGCACCTGGCAATACGACCCCAGTCTCGAGTTCTGGAACGTCTTTGTGTCGATCGGGGCGTTCATCATCGCGCTGGGGCTTTTGGTATTCATGTGGAACTTCTACCGGTCGAAGCGCCACGGCGCTGTGGCCGGAATGGACCCGTGGGACGCCCGCACGCTCGAATGGTCGATTCCCAACCCGAGCCCAGCCTTCAACTTTGCCGAAGTCCCGGTCGTCCACGGCCTCGACGAGTTCTGGCACCAAAAATACTCAGAGGACAAGGACGGCCGACCGGTGCGAAAGGATGACGCCGATTCCACCCTGACCAGATTGCACGAGATCGGCACCAACCCCCCCAACCCGGTGCATCTGCCGAGCCCGAGCTACTTCCCGATCCTCATGGCAGCGGGTCTTCCGTTGATCGCCTACGGGATCATCTTCCACCTGTCTTTGTTCGGCAAAGCGCTGATCGTCGTCGGAACGTTGCTGTCGCTGGCCGCCTTGATTGGCTGGGGGTCGGAACCGCTCGAAGAAGCTCATATGGAACCAGGACACGCGTGACCGCAGCCCACGAGGTTTCCGAGCATCACGACGAGCACGAGTCGACCGGGGTCGAGAATCGCAAGCTGGCGATGTGGGCGTTTCTCAGCTCCGAGTTTCTGTTCTTCGGCGCCCTCATCACCAACTATTTGCTCTACTCGACCCGCACCTTTGCGCAGGGACCAACCCCGGCCGAGATCTACGACATCCCCTTCACCTCGGTCAGCTCGTTCGTTTTGTTGATGAGCTCGCTGACCATGGTCCTTGCTCACAACGCCATGTCGCGGGACGACCAGGGCGCGACGCGCACCTGGATTCTTGCCACTGCCATGCTCGGATCGGTGTTTCTGGCCGGACAGGTCTTCGAGTTCACCGAGTTCATCACTGTCCAAGGCATGACGATGCAGACCAATCCGGCGGCCTCGGCGTTCTTCGTCCTCACCGGCTTTCATGGGACTCACGTCGCCATCGGGGTGATCATGCTGCTTTCGCTCTTCGGGCTCTCAAAGCGGATGGGGGGCCTCACTGACAAGCGGTTCCTCAACCTCGAGCTGGTTGGCCTCTATTGGCACTTCGTCGACATCATCTGGATCGTCATCTTCACCGTCGTCTATCTCCTGACGGCGGTGCCGCCTGAGACTGGCGTATGACCGACGAACATCACATATCGCACCCTTCCCCGGCCCAATACGTAAAAATCGCGATCGGCCTTGCGGTGCTGACCGCCATCGAAGTAGCCCTTTTCTATATCAATAACGCACTCGGGCTCGGCTGGATCAACACTGCCGCCCTCCTGATCCTTGCCTTCTTCAAGTTCTTCGTCGTCGTCGGCTGGTACATGCACATCCGGTACGAGAAGGCGACCGTCAGCAGGTTCTTCATCTTCGGTTTCGTCCTCGCCTTCTCCCTCTACGGCGTGGTCTTGGTCGGGCTCGGAGTGCTCGCCGCCACCCGCTGAACCGGAAACTGAAACTGCCACGTAACTTGGCGCCACATGCCAAAATTACGGGGAGGCGTTCAGACTGCCCTAACGGCTGACCGTTAATGTCGTTAGTGTCATTTAATAGTGTCGATGATCGGACGCTGATGGCAAATCTCCCCCCGTTTCACCTGCACTGGGACGTGTTGGCGATCTTGGGGACGATCGGTTTGGCCTATTGGTGGCTGCAGACACGCATACGACCCCGGTTGCAACCGACTCCGCCGGCGCCGACCGCTCGGCAATGGGCCGTCTTCTACAGCGGGCTTTCACTCTTGTTCCTAACGTCGATGTGGCCGCTCCATGACTTGGCCGAACAGAGCCTCTACTCGGTCCACATGGTCAACCACATGGTCCTGACCCTGTTTGCTCCACCGCTCCTCATACTCGGGTTCAACCGCTCAATGGCGGACTTCCTCCTTGGTCGCCCGCGGATCCTGACCTGGCTCCGGCCCCTTGCTCAACCCGTCGTCGCTTTCGCCATCTTCAACTTTGGGCTCATCGCAACGCACTGGCCCGAAGCGGTGGCCCTCTCGCTCCGCAACGAACTGGCGCATTTCGGAATCCATTCCTTCCTGTTTCTCTCCGGTCTGCTCATGTGGATGCCGATGACGTCGCCGGCCTCGGTGCTTCCCAGGATCGCTCCTCCTTTGCAGTTGCTGTACCTGTTTCTGAATTCGATCTTGCCGATCGTCCCGGCCGGCTTTCTTACCTTCAGCGAGATTCCGCTCTACCCCGCCTATGGCGATGCCTCGTTGGCGTTTGGACTCGAGCCTGTCGCCGATCAAACCATTGCCGGGCTGATCATGAAGATCGGCGGAACGATGCTCTTCTGGGTCGTGATGGCCTTCATCTGGTTCAAGTGGGCTTCCGAAGAAAAGCGGTGGGACCGAATCGAAGAGGAGTTGCGGACCCCGCTGTGAGGAACTGGCCCATGAGAGCGGCATTCGTCGCTCTCTACCTGGTGGCTGCCTGTGCACAGGACAGCGGGACGGTCATGGGGGTGGTCACCGCAGTCGATGGCGACCTGACCTCCGTCCGCTCCTTCACCCTTCTCGTCGAAGGCGACTCGATCACCTTCACCCCGGCCGAAGACGGCGCCTTCGAGTATCCCCTAACCCACCTCCGCGACCATCTTCGCGACGGATCCCCGGTCCGGGTGAGCTGGGAACGGAAGGACGATCTCTTTTTGGCGATCGCCGTTGGTGACCCTTAGCTCGACGCGGTCGTGGTCACCACAATCGTGGTGATAGCGCCGGGCGTGGTGATAGCGCCGGGCGTGGAGACAGCGCCGGGCGTGGTGGCGGCGCCGGGCGTGGTGGCGGCGCCGGGCGTGGTAACTCCGGTAGTGGTTGTTGCGCCGGCTTCCGCGACTTCCTCCTCTTCGTGGACCGGGCTGCGGGCCAAGAGAACTGCCATCACGATGACGAGAACGACGGCGATTCCCGAGAGGGTCGCTAGAAACTCGCCGCGGCTGATCTTCATGCCGGGTTTTGACGCCGACAGCGAGGCGACGGCAAGGATGCTGGCCGAAGCAATGATCGCCAGGATCGGCGCCCCCGCTCGCGAAAGGTGACTGCTCTGGATAAGCACGATCGCCAACGGCAAAACCAACACCCCAAGGGCCACGATCCCGGCCAACGGGACTGCAATCGCGCCGGTCAGGCGGCGCTGCACAGTTGCCACCTCTTCCGCCTCGTGGTCGCCGACTCCGGCGGGAATACCGACCGCCTGCACCAGCGCGGCCGTGAGCCATCCCATCATTGCTCCGCCCAGGAGGACGACGATGATCGTGGCAACCACCGGAAGCTGGATCAGGTTCTCGACTCCTTCGACCTCCTCGCCGAATGCGGCCAGGACGGCTCCGGCTCCGAAACCTAGGACGAGACCGAGCAGGGCCCCTGCGGCTGTCGTCAGGCCAACCCTCCCCCCCAGGGCATTGCCAGGCGACACCCACCCGGCAACGGTACGCGAGAGCGCTGCCACCACGGCGCCAAAAAACAACGAGAACAACGCCGTCACCAGAGTCAGCCGCCCCCGATCGACGATCACCGCCGGGCTGAAGTCGCCCTCAGCGCCCAGGATCGAGGCATTGGGAAGCAGCCACGGGGAGGCGGCGATAAGGCCCAGGATGCCGAGGATCGAGCCGGTGACCATTCCGACCCGCCCTGCCAGTCGCACCCGCTGGCCCAGCGGCTCGGCCTCTACCAGCTCCGGTTCCTCCTCCTCGATCACGGCCACTGCTGGCAGGGTCGGTGCGACCGGAGCTACAACCGCCGCCGCAGGCGCTTCGGTGACCGGCGGGGTCGCAGCCGGTCCGCTTTCCGTCGCCGCGGGTTCGACGGTGGTGGTCGGAGCCGAACTGCCACCAGCCCAGGCAGCGAGGATGTCGTCGACACTGATCCCGCTCGCCTTCGCCCTGGCTTCGGCTGATCTCCTGACGATCGCTTCCGGGGCGCCGAGAGCCGAGGCGGCGGCGGCAAGATCGCTCAAGTGAAACACCTCATAAAGCGACGGGAGCTTAGTTTCTCCCCCCTCCAGGGGAGAACCCTACGATCGCTCCCCTATGACAGAACTGTTCGACATGGGCATGGTGCAGCGAGGCGCCCGCAATCGGCGCACTCCGTTCTATGAGGCAACTCAGAGGTATGGACCCAAGGGGTTCACCGTCTACAACCATATGTACTTCCCGATTCGATTCGATTCTTTCGAGCAGGAATTCGACGCCTTGCTCAACGGCGTCACCTTGTGGGATGTTGCCGTCGAGCGTTGCCTCGAGATCTCGGGTCCCGACGGATTCCGGTTCGCGCAACTGCTCACGCCGCGCAATCTTTCCAAATGCGCGGTCGGACAAGCGAAGTACGTGCTCATTTGTGATGCGGATGGAGGCATCATCAATGACCCCGTCTTGACCCGGATGGACGAGAACACTTTCTGGTTCGCGCTCGCCTCTTCCGACGCCTTGCTTTTCGCCCGGGGTTTGAAGAATGCCTACCCGGAGCTTGAGGTTTCGATCAAGGAAGCCGACGTCGCTCCTTTGCAGGTGCAGGGTCCCAAGTCGAAGGACCTGATGACCGACCTGGTGGGCGACGAGATCGGCAAGCTCAAGTACTACCACTGGACCCATGCCCAGATTGCCGGCGCCGCGGTCGTGATCACCCGCACCGGTTGGACCTCGGAGGTGGGATATGAGGTGTACCTAACCGAAACCTCCAAAGGCACTGAGGTCTACGAGGCGATTATGAAGGCCGGTGTGCGTCATGGCCTGCGGCCCACCGGTCCTTCCGACATCCGCCGAATCGAAGGCGCCATCTTCAATTGGGGAGCGGACATGACGTATGAGAACAATGCTTTCGAGTTAGGGCTCGAGAGGTTGGTCGACTTCGATCTCGCCGACGAGGACTGCATTTCCATCGCCGCCTATCGGACGATCAAGGAGCGGGGAGTCGCCCGCAAGATCAACGGGGTGGTTATCGATGGCGAGCCCTTCCCGGAGCTCAACAACACCAAATGGCCCGCCTATGTGAACGATGAGGAGGTAGGCAAGGTCACTTCCGCCATCCATTCCCCACGGCTCGGTCAAAACATCGGTTACTGCTGGCTACCAACCGAGCACTCCAGCGCTGGCCAGCTTGCAAGGATCGCGACGGAATGGGGGGAACGAAACGCTGCCGTCACGCCAATGCCGTTCGTCGATCCCGAAAAGCGAATCCCCGTCTCATAAGACAAGAGATATCGGACGTCAGACTTCAGAATCCGTCTCGGGTGTCTGATGTCTGACGTCTGATATCTGATGTCTGTCATCGCTCTCTTGCGCCCTGGCTCGTTTCTCCATCCAGCGGAGGGCGAGCAGGGCTACCACAACCGGCACGAAGTAAATGCCGATCTCGTCGATGCCACCGAGATGAGCAAATAGGTTCACCATTCCGAGAGCATCCAGACCTCGGGTTCCCATCCTCCCGGCTCGAGCCCGACCGAGGCGAACAAGCTTGCCGAGGCGGCAAGATGGGTTTGGGCGCCGTCCTCGTCACCGGCCTGATGCAAGGTGTCGGCCAGGTTGTTGTGCAACGCTGCCAGCTGATGACGGTCGCCCACAGATTCGAGGACGACGAGAGCGCGCCGAGCGTTGCCGATGCTTTCGGGCATCAGACCAGCTCGGCGTTGGGCAAGGGCGAGGTTGTTCAACGCCGCGGCGATCAGATCGTTGCGGCCGGTCTGCTCCGCCAACGCACAGGCCGCCTGGACGGTTTCGAGCTTCTCCGGCCCGATCATGCCTGCAATCCCGGCCGCTCGGGCCTGGGCAACTCGATCCTTAGCGGAGCTCGCTCGGTCCACTGCCTCAGCAATAAGTCTTTGCGCTCCGGCGCGGTCTCCGCGCCGATGGGCAACCAGGGACCGGTCAGCGGTGATCCGGCTCAACAGCCCTTCGTCCGGGTGGAGAACCGCTGCCTGTTCCCAAGACGCGGCTGCCAGCTCCAACCGACCTAGCCGCATGTAGATCTCACCCACGCGATGGGCGATGTCGGCGTCCTCGGGAGCCGTGTCATAGGCGGCAAGCGCCGCCCCATAGTCGCCCAATCGCATACAAGCCAGACCCAGCGCTTTCGCAAGCCGTTCGCGCGCCGAATGGCCAAGCTCGAGTGCCGAGGTCAAATGCGACCGCGCCGATTCGTAGGCGTGAACCTCGATCGCCGCGAGCCCGGCCTCACCGTGAGCGATTGCCGCTTCTGCGGCCTTTCCAGCCTCTTCAAGATGAGTAGCTCGGATCGAATCGGGAAGACGCAGCCGCTCACCCGCTCGACCGTGGAGAATGCGAGTGCGAGCTTTGGAAAGCCGCCGGCCAACTGCCCGTCGGACCGCGTCGTGGCTAAAAGTGATGTGGTCATGGGATTCAACGACCAACCGCTGTGCCAGCAGCTCCTCTAAGGCCGGGATCATCTCCTCAGCTCCCCTGCCGCTAACCACCCGTGCGTCATCGAGATCGAACTCAGGACCGATGATCGCCGCGGCCGAAAGGATCTGTGAGGCCTGATCGCTCAGCCGATTCAGCCTCGCCCCAATCAATTCTTCGATCGCAGCCGGCAGCTCAGCTCGGGCAGAGCCCACCGCCCCGAGATAGGAGAGGAGGAATAGCGGATTGCCGCCGGACCGGTCGACGATGGCTTCCAGCTCGCTAGCCGGAATGCCCGGCTCGGCTCGTAGCGACAAGAGCTCCCACGATTCGTTGTCGGAGAGCGGCGTCACTTGGAAACGCGACCCGGTCCCCCCTCGTTCGAGTTTGTGGACCAGGGCGGACAAAGGCGCGGCCAGCTCCCCCGTTCGCCAGCTCATGATCATTCGCAACCTGGTGGGACGGCTCAGCAGCAGGCCGATCACCGCGATCGACGATTGATCGAGCCACTGCGCGTCTTCGACGACCAAGGTTCCGCCAGACAGTAGGTGGTCAAGCGCAGCAACCACACCGGCATGGAAGCGGGCGGCCGCTCCCGGCCCGGAGTCGCCGGGCCGGGGGTCGGCCAAGACTGAACCTGCCAGCTCGGGGAGCAGGCGCACCGCTTCGGACGCGATGGCGGGTGGATTGCCCGTGCTAAACCGGGCTGCTTCCGAAAGTGCCTCGGTGATCGCTAGATAGGCAACTTTTTCGGCGCCGGGTTGGGGCGCGCACACTGCGATCGGACCCGGCAGATCGACGAGAAACCGCTCGATTAGGTCGGTCTTGCCGATGCCCTCCTCCCCTTCGATAAAAAGGTGGCCGGTCGTGACCGCCATCGATGAAAGCTCTTCCTTGCGGCCGACCGAAGTGCGCTCCGCGACCTCGTCGAGTCTGAGCGGGCGTCCGACAGGTGCCAGCTCGACCCGGCCCGCCGGTGGCAGCGGCTCGACACCTTCGAGGATCTCCTCATAGAGCTCGCGGGTCTCCGGAAGCGGCGGCACTCCGAGCTCACGATCCAGCAAAATGGCGCATTCTCGATATTGGCGGAGGGCTCCCACACGGTCGCCTTGCCAGACGAGATATTGCATCAAGCGCCGGTGGCCTGCCTCATCCAATGGATCGGTGTCCAGACGCCGCTGGGTGACCTCGGCGGCTTCCCCAAATCGGCCTCCGCTCGCCAGGGCTAATGCCCAGCGATCGATCAGATCGCGCCAGTTTCGGCCATGAAGCTCTGCCTGATTTCGCTGCCAATCCTCGAACGCGGACGAGTCCCGCAGATAGAAGCCATGCATGAACGGTCCCCGATAAAGCCTGGCGGCAACCTGCAAAGACTCAACACAATCCGGGCAAACCTTGTCGGGCCCATGGCGATGATCGACAGCCAGGACTCGACGCGCTTCTTCGATGTCAAGCCAGAGCTCGGAGCGATCGAGAACAATCCGATCACGACTGGCTTCGATCACGTCATCGTCTCCGGTCACCGCCGAGATCGACGTCCGCAACGTCGAGAGCGTGCGACGAAGGGCCGCCCGACCCCGCTCGGCGTCGAGCTCGGGCCAAAGAAGTGAAACCAGCTCGTCGCGGGTTGGTTGATGGGCTTCAACCGCGAGATAGCTGGCCATCGCCACCGCCTTGCGGGTATCAACCTCGAGCGGTTGGCCATCGACGTGGATTCGAGGCACGCCGAGCAATTCGAACACGAGACGGGGCTTCAACCGGCTCAACTGTACGCGGGACAACCTCGTAACAAATACCTTCGGTTCGCCGACGATCCCAGTAAGCAGTACCGAACGGGACGCACGGCAAATTCGTCGTCTCATTGACGCGTCTGGGCAAATTCGTCGTCCTATTGCTGAAAATCGGCAATGGGACGCCAGATTTCGATTTTTGGCGTTCATGGGACGCCAAAATTGCCCGGAGATGTGGCGACGGCCGCTTCCGTAACGCTTCCGGAACGATGATCGGCCACAATGGGCTCCGATGGCACTCAGACGCATGCGAAACCGAGCGGCGCCGACCGAGACCGCGCCCGTCATACCCACCGAGGTGATCGATGGGGGCGCAATCCCCGACAACGACCCGTTGTTCGCCTTTCTCCTGGCCACCGGTGGGCCGGTTGAGGTAGACCGGATCACGATCGCCTCTCCCGCCCTCGATGAGATCCGCCAGCAAGGGATTCAACTGATCGTGCCCCTCATCTCCCAGGGCGAGTTGATTGGGACCCTGAGCCTGGGACGTCGCCTCTCCGAGCAGCCGTACTCCACCGACGATCGCAAGCTCCTCGCCGGACTGGCGGGCCAGGTCGCCCCGGCCATCCGGGTGGCCCAGCTCGTGCGGCAGCAAGAAGCTCAAGCGAAAGAGCGGGAGCGGATTGAGCAGGAGCTGCGGGTGGCGGCGCTCATCCAACAGACGCTCCTCCCTAAGGAGCTCCCGCAATTGCCAGGGTGGAACATCGAGGCTTATTACCAGTCGGCTCGAGCCGTCGGCGGCGACTTCTACGACTTCATCCCGCTCACCGAAGGGCGGATCGGACTGGTGATCGGCGACGTTACCGACAAGGGAGTGCCGGCTGCTTTGGTCATGGCCACGACTCGTTCGACCCTGCGCTCGATTGCCACCCAACACGACGACCCAGGGATGGTTCTTGCTCTGGCGAATGAGTCTCTCGTGCCCGAGATCCCCCCGGCGATGTTCGTCACCTGCCTTTACGGGATTCTGAATCCGGAAACCGGCGACCTCGTGTTCGCCAACGCCGGCCACAACCTGCCTTATGTCCGTTCCGCGCAAGGCGTCCGCGAGCTGCGAGCGCGGGGCATGCCCCTTGGGTTAATGCCGGGGATGGTCTACGAGGTCGCCTCCGCGAAGCTCGACCTCGGTGAAACCGTGCTCTTGACCAGCGATGGGATCGTCGAAGCCCATAGCGCCGCCGGGGAGATGTTTGGCTTCGACCGACTCATGGATCTGGTTGGCAAGGACCAAGGAGAGGATGATCTGATCTCCCAAGTTCTGGAGGAGTTGCGACGCTTCCGTCCAGCCGATCTTGAGCAAGAAGACGACGTGACGATGGTGGCGATCCGGCGGGCCTCCTCTGCCCTCGAGTCGGCGGCGGCCTTCGGCGACGAACCCGGCTTGATCTCGACTTTCACCTATCCCTCCAGCTCGGGCAATGAGCGCCAAGCGATGGACGAGGTCGCCGATGTGGTTGCTGGGCTGGGGCTCGGAGGCGATCGGCTGGAGAGGCTCAAGACTGCGGTCTCGGAAGCGACGATGAATGCAATCGAACACGGCAATAAGGGGGATCCCGCCAAGCTGGTCGGGGTCGACGTCCTCGCCAGCACCAAGCGAATCCTGGTGCGAATTCGCGACCAGGGCACCGCCCCCGTCCCCGCAGCACTGATCCCCAACCTCGAAGCGAAGCTGGCGGGCGAGCAGGGCCCGCGGGGCTGGGGGCTCTTCTTGATCGAAAAGATGGTCGACGTCATGCGTACGGCCACCAACGACGGTCACCACACCGTCGAGCTCGAAATGTCCCGAGAAGGAGACTGACCGTGCCAGGTACCAAATTCACTGCGAGCGTCCGCAAGGAAGCGAGCGGATCGATCATCGACCTCGGAGGTGACATCGATCGCTCGGCGGGCGTTGACCTCGCCGCGGCGTA
>JBPCQV010000017.1:0-6270 GCA_050997725.1 Acidimicrobiia bacterium | reverse complement strand
CGAGAACGCGCCGCGCCGCTCGCAGGAGGCGCACGTCGTCGCCATGCGGGTAGACGACTTTCATCGGCTTGGTGCGGGCCGCGGCGATCGCGGTGTTGAGCAGGCCGTGCGAGGCTTGGAAACGACTGCGGAGCTGCTCGGCGTACACATCGACGTCGACCAGCGGGAGACCCGCCAAACCGGCGGCCGTTGCGGCCGCAGCGACGGCCGGGGCGACGTGCCACAGCACGCGGGGATCGAACGGCTTGGGAATCAGGTAGTCGCGCCCAAACTCGAGACGATCGACCCGATACGCCTTCAACACCGATTCGAGGACCGGTTGGCGAGCCAGGTCCGCCAAGGCACGCGCCGCGGCCACTTTCATGCCCTCGTTCACCCCTCGCGCCCGCACATCGAGACACCCGCGGAATATGAAGGGGAACCCGAGCACGTTGTTCACCTGATTCGGAAAATCGCTGCGGCCGGTGGCGACGATGGCGTCCGGTCTCGAGGATCGCGCGTCCTCATAGGTGATTTCGGGGTCGGGATTGGCCAAGGCGAAGACCAAGGGATTGTCCGCCATCGACTTGACCATCTCCGGCGTCACCGCCCCTGCCACCGACACGCCCACGAACGCGTCAGCGTCAACCAGGGCATCGGCCAGAGTGCGGGCCTCGGTGTCGCGAGCAAACTCGAGCTTGATCGTGGTCAGGTCGCTCCGGCCGTCGTGGACAACCCCGCGGCTGTCCACCATCAACGTGTTTTCCGGGGAGACGCCGAGATGGTGGAAGAACCGGGCGGTGGCGATTCCCGCCGCGCCCGCCCCGCTGAAGACGACTCGCATGTCGCCGACCGCCTTGCCGGTAAGTTCTGACGCGTTGAGAAATGCAGCGCCGGCGATGATGGCCGTCCCGTGCTGGTCGTCGTGAAAAACCGGGATCGACAGACGCTTGCGGAGCTCGTCTTCGATGTAGAAGCAATCGGGGGCGCGGATGTCCTCGAGGTTGATGCCACCCACGGTGGGCTCGAGCAACTCGCAGAAGCGGATGACGTCGTCGGGGTCGGACGCATCGATCTCGAGATCGAAAACGTCGATATCGGCGAAGCGCTTGAACAGCACAGCTTTGCCTTCCATCACCGGCTTGCCGGCCAGCGGGCCGATGTTGCCAAGACCGAGAACCGCGGTGCCGTTCGAAACGACGGCCACCAGATTGCCCCGATTGGTAAATCGAAAAGCGGCTTCTGGATCACGAGCGATCTCGCGGCAGGGCTCGGCCACGCCGGGGGTGTAGGCGAGAGAGAGGTCGGTCTGGGTGGCGGTCGGCTTCGTGGCGCGAATGGCCACCTTCCCCGGAATCGGGAACTCGTGATAGTGGAGGGCTTCGCTGAACGGGCTTCGCTCGGCCATGGGCGATGACCCTAATCAGACGTCAGATGTCAGACATCAGACATCAGACACCAGATCCGAATCTGACAGTCGGGCAGTGCCCGGCGATCTGACGTCTGGCAGCCGGGCAAAGCCCGGCGATCTGAAATCTTCGGGCAGTGGCAGAATTGGACCTGATGCAGAAGACCGATAACAACGACGGCTACAAGGTGATGACCGGGTGGCGAGTCGGCCATGTCCCCGAGGAGGCCACTACCAGGTCAGGGTTGTTGGTCCCTGCGGGCACCAAGGAAGGCAACGACGCTCTTCCCTTGGTGGATGTCCACACCGGCCAACGATTTTGGGCCGTGCCGGCCGGGGCCTGGCGTTTCATCTGGCCGCCAACCGGACGGCCGGTCGTGGCTGTACGCGAGTCGCAGATCATCGCCGAGGAACAGCTCAGTCACGTCGACGGAGATGGGCAGTATCTGTGAGACAAAAAGACAGGAGACCCGAAGACAAGAGACTCGGGTCTTTCTCTGGTCTTTTGTCTTTTGTCTAAATCAGACTCAGTAGCACCTTGATCACTCTACGGTCTCTCGCATGACCGATTCTTCCGGCAGGCAGCGAAGGCGGCTGACGGCCACCGTCACCGACCTCGAGCGGCCCCGGCAGAAAGCGCTTCTCGTTGGGGTGGCGAGCGGGAGCGAAAGCTTGACCGAGACCGAACGGTCTTTGTCCGAGTTGGCTTTGCTCGTCGGCACCGCAGGTGCCGACCCCGTAGATTCCGAGCTCGTCCGCCGAGACGCCATCGACCCGGCGTTGTTCATCGGTTCGGGCAAAGCCCGGGAGCTGGCCGATCTCGCCCGCGCCAGCGATATCGATGCAGTCGTCTTCGACAACGAGCTGTCCCCCGCCCAGCAGCGCAACCTGCAACAGATCTTTGAGTGCGACGTCGTCGACCGCGAGGCGTTGATCCTCGACATCTTTGCTCAGCACGCGACGAGCCGCACCGGTGCGATCCAAGTGGAGTTGGCGTTGCTCCGCTACAACCTCCCCCGCCTGCGTGGGAAAGGGGTCTCGCTTTCCCAACAAACCGGCGGCATCGGAGCCCGTCGCGGACCGGGAGAGACCAAGCTCGAAACCGATCGGCGACGAATCGAGCAACGCATCACCCGACTCGAACGTGACCTGAAGGATCTCAACCGCACCCGCGCCACCCAGGCGAAGGAGCGAACTCGAGCGGGACTGCCAGTCGTGTCATTGGTTGGCTACACCAATGCCGGCAAGTCAACGCTGCTCAACCACCTCACCGGGGCCGGCGTCCTGACCGAGGACCGGCTCTTTTCGACCCTCGACTCCACAGTCCGCAAGTTTCGACTTCCGAGTGGTCAGACCATCCTCCTCTCGGACACGGTTGGGTTCGTACGCAAGCTCCCCCATCGGCTGGTCGAGGCTTTCCGCTCAACTCTCGATCAGGTCAGAGAGGCAACGCTGTTGCTGCATCTGGTCGACGCTTCCGACCCCGATCCGGAGCGTCAGCTGGAGGCAGTCCACTCGGTGCTGGCCGAGAGCGAGGCCGCGGACGTGCCCGAGCTGATCATTTTCAACAAGATCGACCGGGCCGAGTCGACGGTGGTGCGGCGGCTTGCGAACCTCCATCCCGAGGGCATTGCCATCTCCGCATTGACAGGCGAAGGGATCAGCGAACTCGCCGGGGCCCTGTCCAATCAACTGGAAAGGGACTATTTCTCAGTGACGCTCGTAATCCCGTACGAGCGCGGTGACCTGGTGGCAGCCGCTCATCAGGCAGGCGAAGTGGCGGTTGAGAAACATGACGATTTCGGCACCACACTCGAGGTGCGGTTGCCTCGCCGCTCGTTGGCCGCATTTGCCGAGTTCCAAGTGCGCTAGTCATCAAAAATCTTGGTTGTGCAGAACCTGATCTGGGATAGGTTGAGATTTCTCAAGTCAGGGGTGGGTCATCAAGGGGTTACTACGGGCCTTCGGCCTAAGCATCATTTTGGTATTTGGGCTGGTCACCTTGCCGGCGGGGGCGGCTAATCCGACTCAGAACGGGTTCACGGTCGAGGACGTCACCAACACCCTGAGCGCTCCGGTCGCGTTTGGGTTCACCGATGCCGGACGCCTCTACGTGGCCGAGAAGCGGGGGACCGTTCAGGTCTTCGCCGGTGTCGACGATCCCACTCCGACCCAGATCATCGACGTGTCCAACAGCGTCCACGATTTCTGGGACCGGGGCATGTTGGGATTTGCAGTTGACCCAGAATTTGGCAACGGGAGCGACTACCTCTACCTGCTCTACACCTACGACCCTGGCAACTCCTGGAACGACGACTGTGACGATCCCACGGGTGCCGGATGCGTGGTGAACGGTCGTTTGAGCCGATTCCTGATCAATTCGAACGGCGGGGCCGGCGCCGAGCAAGTCTTGTTGACCGGAAACTGGTGCTCGCAGTTTGCTAGCCACACCGTCGGCGATTTGGCGTTTACGAGCGACGGCTCTCTCCTGGTCTCGGCCGGCGATGGTGCCAGCTTCAACTATGCCGACCATGGCGGCCCACCGCCCAACCCGGTGAACGCCTGTGGCGATCCTATGGGTGGACCGGGCATCGCCGACAACGAAGGTGGCGCCCTGCGCAGCCAGGACATCCGAACATCGACCGATCCGCTTTCCTACGACGGCACCATCCTCCGGGTTAACAAGGCGACCGGCGCCGCCGTCACCGGCAACCCCGCCAGTCAGGACAGCCGCATCATTGCGCACGGACTTCGCAACCCCTTCCGGATCACCGAGCGTCCTGGGACTTCGGAAATCTGGATCGGAGACGTGGGCTGGGGGCTCTGGGAGGAAGTCAACCGGCTGACAAATGTGGGTTTAGAGGTCGACAACTTCGGATGGCCTTGTTATGAGGGCAACAACTCAGCCGCGGCGCGCCAAACGACCTATGACAACTTGAACCTCGACGTGTGCGAGAACCTCTATATCCAAGGCGGAGCAGTAGCGCCTTATTACGCCCGTCATCACGATGATGTTCCCAGTGGCTGCAGAGGTGGCGGTGGGGCGATCAGCGGTCTCGCCTTCTACGAGGGGGGTCGCTATCCGTCCGAATATGACGGCGCTTTGTTCATCGCCGACTATTCGATCGGTTGCATCCGGGTGATGTTCCCCGACATGCCCTTCGGCGACCCCGACAAGAATCACATCGAGACCTTCGTCGGTGATGCCGCGCCGGTCGACTTGCAGATCGGTCCCGACGGCGACCTTTTCTACGCCGACATCATGAGTGGGCGGATCGTGCGAGTCATCTACAACACCGGGCCGACCGCCTCCATCGAAGCTCAACCGATGACGGGCAGCGTCCCGCTGACGGTGAACTTTGACGGCACCGGCAGCACGGATGCCGAAGGGGATCCGCTGACCTACGCCTGGGACCTCGACGGTGACGGAGCCTACGACGACTCCACCGCCAGCCAACCGAGTTTTACCTACAACAGCGCCGGCCAAGTCGCGGTCGGCCTGCGGGTGCAAGACCCCTCCGGCGGCGACGATACCGATTCAGTCACCGTTTCTCCGGTCGCGAATCAGGCGCCTCAGGCGACGATCTCATCGCCCGCCGCCTCGTTGACGTGGGCAGTTGGTGACTCGGTGGCATTTAGCGGCAGCGCGGTCGATCCCGTCGATGGTCCCCTCCCCGACTCAGCCCTGACGTGGGACATAATCCTCAACCACTGCCAAGGCGGCGGAACCTGTCACCAACACACGCTTCAGACTTTCAGCGGCGTGGGAAGCGGCACTTTTACGGCGCCCGATCATCCCTACCCGAGCTATCTGACGGTCCGACTCACCGCAACCGACAACGGTGGCTTACAGGACGTTGAGATTCGAGACCTCCAACCGCGGACAAGTGTCGTCACAATCGATTCGAGTCCGGCTGGTCGCCAGGTTTCGGGTGGCGTCGAAGGTCTGCAGACATACACCGCGCCCGCCCAGATCACAGCCATTGAGGGCGGGAGTCTGACGGTCGACGTCCCTTCCCCGCAGACTCTCGGTTCCACCACCTACACCTTCTCGGGTTGGAGCGATGGAGGAGCGCAAACCCACACCATCGTCGTCCCGGCAAGCGATACCACGGTGACCGCCAGTTTCAGCGTGAGCGGCGGGGGCGGTGGCGGGGGTGGCGGCGGCGGCGGCAGCGAAGGTGGGGGGGGCGGAGAAGGCGGCGGCAGCCCTTCGAGCCCCCCATTTGCAGATGTCCCGATCGAGCACCCCTTCTATTCCTACATCGTCTGGATGGCAGAGAAGCAAATCACCCTGGGGTGCGCGGCAAATCTCTACTGCCCCGATGCCACGGTGACCCGAGCCCAGATGGCGTCCTTCCTCGTTCGAGCCTTCTCGCTGCCACCAGCCGTCTCGGATCAGTTCGTTGACATTGCCGGTTCCCCGCACGAGGCGGATATCGAGGCGTTGGTTGCTTTTGGCGTCACCAAGGGCTGCGATGTCGATCGTTATTGCCCGGAAATGGGCGTGACGAGAGGCCAGATGGCTTCCTTCCTGGTGAGAACCTTCCTGCTGCCCGCAGGCCCAGACCTGTTCACGGACGACGAAGGCTCCGTCCACGAGGCCGACATCAACGCCCTGGCTCAGGCCGGGATCACCTTTGGCTGTGAACCAACGAAGTTCTGTCCCGATGAAGTCGTCACCCGAGCACAGATGGCCGCGTTCATCTACCGGAGCTACAACCGCTAGCCAAACCTAAGGGGCTGCGCTGGTTAGGCGGGGGATTAGCGCGGGCTGGGAGGTCCGATGACTGTCGTCGAGATTTCTACGCAAATCTTGACAAAGGGAGAAGGCGGATCAGATCTCTGATAGCTCTCCCCACAAATTCGGCAGGTGGCGAACG
>JBPCQV010000015.1:0-6840 GCA_050997725.1 Acidimicrobiia bacterium | reverse complement strand
CGTTCGCCACCTGCCGAATTTGTGGGGAGAGCTATCAGAGATCTGATCCGCCTTCTCCCTTTGTCAAGATTTGCGTAGAAATCTCGACGACAGTCATCGGACCTCCCAGCCCGCGCTAATCCCCCGCTAACCGCGCGGCCCCTTAGGTTTGGGGAGTGGTTAGCGGAGCTCCGCTAATAGGCGGGTGGCGTCGGCGGCGCCCAGGAGGTCGAAGTGGGGGTTGAGGGCGAGGGCGGCTTCAAGGCTGCGCACCGCCCGATCACCGTCACCGAGAGCGATGGCGATGAGGCCCTCGTGATAAAACAGCTCGGCATCTTGGAACCCGCCGGCTTTGGCTTGATCTATCGCGGCCAGCGCGTCGTCGAAGCGGCCGGCGCGGTAAAGAATCCAGGCGTAAGTGTCGAAGCCGAGCGGGTCTTGACGGATCTCGAGCTCGGCGGCTGCCAGAGCGAGGGCGCGTTCGGTTTGTAGGTCGTGGTCCGCATAGAACCTCGCCACCTGGCGATTGAAGACGTCTTGCGCCTCTGCGAGTGTGCCAATGACCTCGACGAGTCCGAACTGCTCCTCGGCCAACTCTTCCTCGCCAGTCATGAGATAGAGATCACCAAGCTCCCCGTTCAGCTCGGGGTCAGGCACCGCGGCAGTCGCCTGTTCGAGCAAGCTGATTGACCTTTCAATGTCTCCCTCCGCGGCGGCCACCCGAGAAGCGACCGTCAGCGCTGGAATCGACTGCGGATCGTTTGCTAGGGCCAACATCGAAAGCTCTCCGGCGACTTCCACCTCGCCAAACAGAAACGCCGAATTGCTCGCGTACGCCTGGTACCAAGCCAAGCGTTGGGGGTTCGTCTCCCCGGCAGGTACGGCCGCCCGAGCCAGCTCCAACGACTCATCTAATTGACCCTCCAACCAGGCAAGTTGTGCTTGCCGAACCACGACCGGCGGCACCTCCCCAGCCTCGCCCCGCAACCGGTCAATCGCAGCGTGGGCAGCGGCCACGTCGCCAATCGCCATCTTCGCATCGGCCACGACCGCCAACGCATCCAACCGAGAAGGAATGTCGACTAGGACCCGTTCGGCGACCTCGGCGGCGGTGGTGAAGTCGTGCAGGGCAAGCGCGGTCCTGGCCAGCCCAACCACCGGAGTGGGATCATCGGGGCTGAGATCGGAGGCGATCTGGAAGGCCGCCTGTGCCTGGAGGTAGCGGGCAGGATCGCTACTCACCCGCGCCTGCTCCAGGTAGAGCTGCCCCAAGTTGAGAAAATCCGATGGCGTGCTCACTTCGGTCGTTCGCTGCTCATAAGTCGCAACTAATCGCTCGAGCTCATTTGCCGGTAAGAAGGAAGGGTCCATGGCGGTTTCCACATCGGAGGGGACGAGGGGCGGTTGCGACAACCGATCCATAACAAAGTTGACGACCCAAACCCCAACCACCAGCGCGATAGTCGCCGCCAGGAGCTTGATCAGGGAAAACTTTGCTTCCCTGCGTTCGCTTTCGGTGGTTTCAGCCATCTATCGTCTTCTCGTTCGGGAGATCGACGGCCATATTTGCCGAGTTCGGACCAAACCAACGCCCGGTTTGGTTCGAATAGGTACGGCCCTGTCAGATTCACGGGCGATTTCGTGTCCTGCTGATCCGTAATTGACCGCAGGACCAAGCAGAAGGAGGATGGGTTTCGTGCAGAGTGTGAGAGTTAGACCCAGTTCGATACTGGTATTGCTGGCGGTGCTGGGGTTGATCGTGGCCGCGCTGCCGATGTTGGTCAGCAACGCCGCTGACCATCTTGACGCCCCCGGGTCGATGTCCCCAAGCGGACGGGCGGATGCCGACATCAACGATGTCTATGCATTCACCGGCAGTACCGCCACCAACACCGTTTTGGCAGTGACGGTGTTTCCGGTGGCAACTGCGACCTCGGCCTACGGCGCCGACGTCCTTTACGAAATCAAGGTCGACAACGACGGCGACTTCATCGAAGACATCTCCTATGAGTTCACTTTCTCGAGCGTCAAGCCCAACGGCGCCCAGTACTTCATGCTGCAGCAGTCGTCCGCCGCGAACTCCGAGGACGCCACTGCCAACGGCGCTTTGGTCGCGTACGGTCGGGTGGGCAAGACTGTCCCGGTTGTGGGCGGCGGGTCGATCTTCACCGGTCTCCGTTCGGATCCATTTTTCTTCGATCTCGATGCCTTCAAAAATGTGGTCGAGATGGGCAACCTGACCACGGGTCGTCAGTTCAACGATGCCAACAAGAGCGACTTCTTCCTGCCATTGGACACTTTGTCGATGGTGCTGGAAGTTCCGGACACGGTCTTTGGCGGAGCGATCAACGTTTGGGCAAAGACCAGCGTGGCCGGCGTGCAGATCGATCGCATGGGTCGCCCGGCGATCAACACCGTCGTCAACAGCTCCGGCGCGTTGGTGATGGCGCCGGCCGATAACAAGAACGTCTACAACTCCAGCCATCCGAAGGACGACGCCCAATACGTGCCCTTCGCCGTGGCCGCGTTGCAAGCGTTGTCGAGCATCGACACCGAGGGTTCATATACCGATGAGGAGGCAACCACCCTTGCCAACCTTCTTCTCCCTGATGTCCTTCCCTTCGACAAGACCAGCACCCTCCCACCGCCATTGAACGGACGCCCGCTGACCGCCGATGTGATCTCGACCGAGCTCAACATCCTGACCGGCGGCGACCCCCTCGACCTCTTCGCAAGTCGTGACGCCGTCGGAGCGATCCCAACTCAGGGCATCCCTGCCCATGGCGACTACACGAGCGGATTCCCCTATCTGGGTGCGCCGCACGCCACCGTGGCTGCTGCCCCGGTTCCGCGAAGCAACTTCCTGGCAATGCTGGAAGGCAGCAACGAGGTGCCGCCGGTCGCCACTGATGCAGCCGGGGTGGGCACTGCTCGGGTCGAAGGCGCCACCTTGGACTACTCGATCATCACCCGCGGCCTTACCGACGTGCTCTTCGCCCATATCCACATTGGGGATCCCGGCAAGAACGGGCCCGTCGCGACGCTCCTGTTCGAACCGGCCGCACCCGCGACCCAGGACGGACTGTTGGTGATGGACAACGTTGACGCTGGCGACCTCGTTGCCGGCACTATCACCGATCTGATCGACGTCATGTCTGGCGGCTTCGCCTACTTCAATGTCCACACCACCGCCAACCCTGGCGGCGAGATTCGCGGACAGGTTGTGGGTCTGACACTGGGAGCAGCCGGAGCGCGTTTCACCGACGACAACGGCAACCCCCACGAGCCCAACATCGAGCGGATGGCCGCCGCCGGAATCACACTCGGCACTGGGCCAACCACCTATGAGCCCTCGCGGTCGATCACTCGTGGAGAGATGGCAGCCTTCCTGAACCGGGCCTTCAACCTCCCGGCCACCTCGGAGGACTTCTTCACCGATGACGAAGACTCGATCTTCGAAGCGGACATCAACGCCGTCGCCGCGGCCGGCATAACCACCGGTACGGCGCCGAACACCTACTCGCCGTTGGCAACGGTGCCTCGTGAGCAGATGGCGGCGTTCATCCGCCGTGCGCTGAACCTGGCGGTCTCGACGACCGACTTCTTCACCGATGATGAGAACTCGTTCGCAGAGGCCGACATCAACAGCCTCGCCGAGTCTGGGATCACCCAGGGCACCTCAGCGACGCTGTTCAGCCCGGTCGCGAATGTGCTCAGGGATCAGATGGCGTCGTTCATCGCCCGAGCCCTCGGCATCGCCGCCAACTAACGACTAGTCCGAAAGGGGCGGGGACCGTTCCCGGTCCCCGCCCCTTTTTTGTCGTGATCTGGGCGTCTGTGTCGATTTTCCGCGCTGTGAGCGGCGAAAATCGACACAGAATTGATCCGACACGGAATCGTCGAGCCAACGGCAGTCGTCGGCGCCAGAGCTCGAACCACAAAAGCCGCAATCGCGACTACGACACCAACCTAGACGAAGCTCGCTACGGCCAACAACCACTCGCCGACGATTGACAGGTCCGCTATCGCGCACCTGGGACAGACGACTAGAGGGATGCGAGGGCGGCTCGGGACTCGCCTCGCCGATTGCTCGGACCATTTCTCGGATTCGATCGTCAAGGGGATCGCTCATCCCAACACCTCTCTTAGATGGGCTCTGGCCCGAGCAAGCTGCTTGCGGACTGTTCCTGCCGTCACCCCCAGCAGCTCGGCGACCGCCTCCACATCGAGGTCGTCCCAATATGTCAAGAAGACCACTGCCCTCTGCTGCGTACTGAGAGCGGACACCGCTCGCGCGACCTCAGGCATCAGGTCGGGAATCTCGAAGAACGAAGCTCCGACTGTCCGTTGATCACGGAGCCGCCGTCGCCGCGCCGACCGGTTCCAGGTCTGCGCCTCAAACCGAACCGCCCGATAAGGCAGCGCCCGGTGATTGGTTGCTCTTAGGCCAGATCCGGGAGGACATCACGCGCAGCGCTGCCTCTGACACCACATCCTGGGCGTCGGCTGGACCGACCAAACCAGCGGCGAATCGCACGAGCTCGCGTGCGTGCGCCTCATAGATGTCCGCATCAAGTCGACCCTTCCACGACCACCGATCTAAGTAGCCGCCAACCGTCTCCCCGGCTGACAACCGATTCCCCGGTGGGCCAACACTCACCGGTCCTCTAGGCTCGTCGGCCACTCAAGAAAGGTTTGGACTTGTCAGACCGCATTCGTGACGCGATCGAAGCTGCCAGTAGTTATCTACGCGAACATCCGGACGAAGCCAAATACACCGATTCAGTCGCGACGGCCAGAGTTGTTGATGGTCTCAGCATTCGTGTCGAAGGTCCCAATGGCGAGTCGCTGTCTACGGACATGCCGTCCGGGGTCGGCGGAGGAGCGGTTGCCCCCAGCCCAGGTTGGTACTTTCGCGCTTCGCTGGCCGCCTGTGTGACTTCGCTGGCTGTGATGCGGGCCTCTGAGCTCGGGATCGGGGATCTGACCTGCGAAGTGGAGGTAGATGGCGAGTCCGACGACCGGGGAATCCTTGGACTCGATGATTCGATCGTTGCCGGCCCGCTGTCAATGCGGATCCGCCTTCGCCTCTCGGCGAACGACGCCGACTCGAAAACCCTGACCGAGCTTGCACAATGGGCGGTCGATCACTGCCCGGTATCCGACGCCGTTAGGCGCGCCGTTCCCATCGAGCTCGAGATAATCAGCTAGTCGCCAACCCTTGAGTTTTCGCGCATCAAACGCAACCGAGATAGCTTGAGTTTGATGCGCGATAACGCTGGTAGGAAACCCATAAGGCGACTCTGTTGTGTCCTGCTGCTCCTCGTTGTTGCCTGTGGTGGCTCGGAGGTAGGCACTTTTGAGGTGTCGGGAGTAGCGCTGGCCGGACCTACATGCCCGGTTGAAACCGACCCGCCTGACCCGGCTTGCGCGCCGCGGCCTGTGGTCGGGGCTGTCATCGATGCTCTTGACTCGTCGGATGCAATTAAGTCATCCACAACTACGGACGAAGACGGTGCCTTCACGCTCGCCCTGCCGCAAGGCGACTTCACGATCGTCCCACAACCGGCAGAGGGCGTGATGGGCGCGCCTTCCCCCGTTGAAATCACAGTCGTGGACGGCCCCATCGATCTTGGCGTTCTCGCCTACGACACCGGAATCCGTTGAGCCGGGGTTGCAGGGTGCCGGTGGTTCTACGACTGCGGTCGGTAATTCAGGTAGAGCACGCCGTTTTCGTACGACTCGCTCTTGGCAAGAGACAGCTGGCTCGGGGCAGCACCGTCAGGGAACAGTCGCGGGCCGGAACCGCGGGTAAGCGGGTAGACGCATAGATGAAGCTCTTCAACCAGGCCATCCGCGAGCATCGCTCGGACCAGGGTGCCGCTACCGCTGACATAGAGGTCGCCGCCGACCTCGTTCTTCAGCTTGCGAATCGTGTCGGGGTCGTAGGGGCCGATGACCTCTGAGTTCCTCCAGGTCGGATCTTGGAGGGTCCCCGAGACGACGTATTTGGTGGTGTCGTTGAAGAACGGCGCCCCTGGGTCGTCCTCAACGGTCCGCGCCGACCAGGACGGCTCGAACATCTCGTAGGTCTTCCGCCCGAGCAGGATGCCCCGAGAACGATCCGTGACCGCGCCGATCGCCTCACCCATCCTGGGGTCGAAGCCGTAGTCGAACGTCCACGTCGGCGCATCGATCACACCGTCGAGGCTCATGAACTCGTGAACGTGGATTGCTCCCATTCCTACCTCCTTGTCAGGGCGTCGATTGAAGCGGTCGCAACAATTCCTTCGACGCGGCGCGCCAGCTGTGTCCAAAGTAACAAACGCGTCGGCTTGCAACTGAGTGAGGGCGATGTACTCGGCGTCATAGGTCGAAGCCCACCCCAACTGAGTCGCGAGGTCCCACGCCCGGCGCCGGAGAACGGCATCGCCGAGAAGCCTGGTGGACGTCCCGGCATCGCCCCCATTGATCCGGGCGTCGGCGTCGAGCAGGCAGGTGTTGCCCGCGCCGGTTGCAGTCCCGACAAAGACGTCGACGAGCAGACCTGCATGGGGGGTACCGTCCGGTCTGGTTACCACCAACGTCGCGATCGTGGAGCCGACGACCGGCACCGTGGTCGCCGTCAAAGAGATGCTGAGGTTGACGGACCGAGCGCCAACCGAGTTCAACGTCCGGGCCAGCATAGCGGCGGAGATACATCGAGATCTTCTCGGGCCCGAAGTGGTAATGCCGGCGGAGGTAGATGATCTTTCCTACCACCTCAGCCGAGGTGGCGTTGGGGCTGACATGCGGCTTCGAGGAGCGGTCTCGCAACCCTTCGAGGCCTTGCTCCTGGTAGCGGCGCAGCCAGGCGTAGAA
>JBPCQV010000183.1:0-3597 GCA_050997725.1 Acidimicrobiia bacterium | reverse complement strand
GGCGACGACGCCGGACCGCAGCTTCGCCTCCGCCGTTATTTGTCGCCACAGGAAGGCGCTTCTGGGGCAATTCGTCCTGTGGCGAACGAGTCCCGTTCGCTACGGGACAGATTTGGTTCTGGGCGTTCGCCACAGGACAAATTACGCGCACGCGAGGAGTTTGCGGCGGGTCAGGTTCCCGGTAAAGCGACACCTCCCCGGGGGGAGAAAACTAATTGCCTTCTTGCAAGAACCGTTCGATCTCGTCGACCAGGCTCCCTTGGCCGAACTCCTCGGTAGAGGCTTCCAGCCGCCGAATGTGAGCCAGCACATCCGGCTGATCCTCGAGTTCGGCATCGAGAGCGATCCGGAATTCGAGACTGCGAGCGGCGAGGTCTCCCACCGACAAGTTGAACCGCAACACCTCGGACATCTTGCTGACCAAGGCATAGGTAGCCGGAGCAAAGTCCGGATCCTCGATGTAATGAGGAACTGCAGCCCACAGCGCGGTAGCAGGGATCCCCGGCTTCACAAATGCGCTGGTCAGCACCCCGACGATGCCGGTCGGTCCTTGGTAGTTGGTGGAGGTGAGCCGATGCTGATTCAGAAGCGATGGATTTCCGCTCGCCCCGAAGATTGGCGTTGGTCGAGTATGGGGTACCTCGCCGAGGAAGGCGCCCACGAGGACCGTCTCCTGCACCTCGAGCTCGACCAAGGCATCGACGATGATGTCGGTGAAGGTTGGCCAGCGCAGGTGCGGTTCTTCGCCCAACACAACCACAACGTCGCGGTCGGGAAGTTGGACCACGGAGACATTTGTTTCCGGCCAACTGATGCGGCGCTCGCCGTCGTCGAGGTAGGTTATCGGTCGTCGCACTGTGAAGTCGAAGAACAGGTCAGGGGGAATCTCGGCCACGGCTCGGCTCGGATAGGCGTCGAGCAGATAGCGGGCTGTCGAAGTGGCCGCCCGACCGGCGTCACCCCAGCCGGCAAACGCCAACAGCGCCGCCGGCTGGCGCAGATCCTTCACTCGCGTTTGCCAGAGAATCGTCATCCATCCACCCTAGATCGCCTGGGCTAAAACCGATCTAACCCCTCGCAGTCGCAGGCTGTTGACAATGACCGAAACCGAGGAGAGAGCCATCGCCCCGGCGGCCACCATGGGGTCGAGAAGACCGAACGCGGCAAGGGGAATCGCCGCGACGTTGTAAGCAAACGCCCAAAAGAGGTTTTGCCTGATGACAGCCAGGGTCCGGCGGGCAAGCGAGATCGCCGTCGGCAACAACGCCGGATCTCCCGACATGAGGACCACGTCGGCACTTTCGATCGCGACGTCGGTCCCGGTACCGATGGCGATGCCGAGGGCCGCAGCGGTCAGAGCCGGCGCATCATTGATGCCGTCGCCGACAAAGGCCACCTGCGTTCCATTCTCTTGCAGGCGTCGGATCACTTCGGCCTTCTCACCCGGAAGCACCTCGGCGATCACTTCGTCGATGCCGACTTTCCGAGCAATCTCGCTCGCGGTGAGGTGGTTGTCACCCGTGAGCATGCCGACCGAAATCGAAAGCTTTCCCAGTTGCTTGATGGTCGCGGCCGAAGACGGGCGAACACTGTCGGCGACGGCGAGAGCCGCGCGGGCCTCGCCTTGGTAGCCGGCGAGAAACGCGGTCTTTCCCTCCCTCTCGTACTTTTCCATGGCCTCCAACAATCGAGCGGGGATCTGCAGCCCGCGATCGGCGAGGAGCTTGGGCTTTCCGGCGACGACCTCGATTCCGGCCACGGTCCCGATAACTCCGAGCCCGCCGAAGGTTTCGATCTTCTCCGGCCGGCCGAGCTCGATGTCGCGGGACTCGGCGCCGAGGGCGACCGCTTTCCCGATCGGGTGCCCACCGGCGGCTTCCACTGTCGCTACCAGGTACAAGACCCGTTCTTCATTTTCAGCGGTGGTGAGATCGGAGAGGGTCATCGCTCCAGTGGTGAGAGTTCCGGTTTTGTCGAAGATGACCGTCTCGATGCGCTGGGCCCGTTCGAAGACCTCGGGGTTACGGAAGAGGACTCCAAGCTGGGCTCCGCGCCCGCTGCCGACCATGATCGCGGTAGGAGTGGCCAATCCCAACGCGCAGGGGCAAGCGATGATGAGGACCGCGACGGCGGCTCGAACTGCGTCGGCCACCTCGTTTCCGAAAGTCAGCCAAAGGATGAGCGTCAAGAGCGAGATACCGATGACGACCGGAACGAACACCGAGGAGATGCGATCGGCGAGCCGCTGGATCGGGGCCTTGCCGGCTTGGGCTTCCTCGACCAAAGCCACAATCCGTTGGAGAGCGGTCTCTTTGCCAATCCTCTGCGCTTCGATCACGACCAGGCCCTCCTGGTTGATCGTGGCGCCGTACACCTCGTCGCCGACTCCCTTTGGCATCCCGGTCGATTCGCCGGTGAGCATCGACTCGTCGAACGAGGAGCCGCCTTCAACTATCACGCCGTCGGTTGGGACTTTCTCGCCGGGTCGGACAACCATCAGATCGCCCGGCAAAACGTCGTCGATTGGCAGCAGGCGTTCGCCGTCAGCGGTGCGAATTCGCGCCTCGTTCGCTTCCAACTCGAGCAAGGCGGTGAGGGCGCGGTTGGCCCGGCCCTTGGCCCTCGCCTCCAGGGCTCGACCCAGGGTGATCAGCGTCACGATCACGGCCGCCGTTTCGAAGAAGATCTGGTTGTGATCGCCTAATCCGAGGAGCGCCCATATCGACCAGCCAAAAGCGGCCAGGGAGCCGAGCGAGATCAGGGTGTCCATGCCCACACTGCGATTGATCGCCTGTCTCCAGGCGATGCGATGGAACTGAGATCCGATCCAGAGGACGACAGGAGTGGTGAGTGCGAACTGGAGCCACGCGCTGGTTGCGCTCATCTCGGTGAACATGGCCAATACGAGCGCCGGCAAAGTCAGGGCGGCGGCAATCCAAAACCGTCTCCACTGTGTGGTCTCCTCGGTGCTGTGGATTCGTGAGGCGTGGTCAGCCTCCTTGGTCCGAAGCTCGTAACCGATTTTGGCGACCGCGTCTTTGAGCGACTGCTCATCGACCGAGGGAACTGTCCGGACCCGCGCTCGGGCAGCAGCCAGGTTGACGGTGGCCGCCTCGACCCCGGGTTGCTTGACAAGCGCTTTCTCGATCCGAGCCGCGCAAGACGCGCACGTCATTCCCTCGACATCGAAATCGAAGATGGTGGTCTGCTCGGTCATGACTTCCATTCTGTGGGCTGGCAGGGATACACAGTGTCCCTGCGAACCCAGGGTTCGCAAAAAGGGCAGAATAACGAGGCCCCGGCGGAGGGGTCGCCGGGGCCTCTGTTCTAGGACTCGTCTGTGTCGAGGGGAGGGGGAGAGAACCTGACCCAGCGTTCCTAGAAGCCTTGGTCAGAAATCCACGTCCGTTTTTTAGGTGCCTTCGGGCAGAATCCGACCTCTCACTCGCGGGAATCGCACCGGTGCATGGGCATAACAGTGGTCCCGACGGTTGTACTGGCTGAGACGGGTGTCGCAGCTGGGGTGATTACAGACCCGATCCTCTTCGTAACGGCGAGAGGGCCTTGTCATTCCTCGTATCGCTGAGCCTTTGAGTG
>JBPCQV010000142.1:0-5885 GCA_050997725.1 Acidimicrobiia bacterium | reverse complement strand
ACCTCGATTGGCCTGATATCGGCAAGGTGCATCACTCAACTCCAAGATCTGCGGGTCGGATGAGAGCGGTGTATTCCAGGTTACGGCTTCGGCAGATTTCTTCCACCACTCCATAGCTGCGATCGACGAGCACGATTACTTGAGTGACCACAACCTGGGCCAGTTCGAGGACGTCGATTGCTTCGCTCAACGCTCCCCCGGTGGTGACGGTGTCGTCAAGGACCGCGACAGCGTCCCCTGCTTCCACCGGGCCGACGAGGCGACCGCCGGTGCCGTGGGCCTTCGTGTCCTTCCGGATCGAGAACGCTCGCAGCGAGCGGCCAATCTCGGCCCCTGCCATCGCCGCCGCCACCGACATCGGATCGGCCCCCATCGTCATCCCTCCCACCGCGCTGACCTCGGGTCGGATCACCGCTAATAGCGCCCTCCCGACCAACCAGGCGCCATCGCCGGAAAAGGTCGTCTGGCGCGCATCGAGATACCAGGAAGAGGTCGCGCCGGAGCGAAGCGTGAATGGTCCGTCGGTGCGGAGCGCGTTAGCTCGGAGATGCGCGATGAGTTCGTCCAAGGGGTTGTTTCCCCGATTCTGAAGGCAATCGTGGTGGCATACCCACCACGCAAACCTTAGGTTTGGGAAAATGGAATTGATTTTGATACGGCATGGGCGTCCCGACTTTGCGCCCGACACGTTCTATCGCAACGATCCGCACCTCTCTGAACTAGGTCATCAGCAGGCGAAAATGCTGGCGGCCCGAGCCGCGGACTGGGGAGCGGTCGACGAGCTTTGGGTCTCGCCGATGAATCGGGCGCGGGAAACCGCGATCCCCATCGCCGAAGCCCTCGGCATGGAGGCCCAGGTGCACGACTGGGCGCATGAGATTCGCAACCCCGACGATTGGGAGCAGAAGCCGCTGGGCGACATCCATGCGATGTGGGTCGACGGAAACCTCCGCCCGATCTCGGAAATTTGGGGTGGGATGCCGGGTGGGGAGCGCTTCACCGACTTCCACCAACGGGTCACCACCGGTCTGGCCGCGGCGATGAGCGAGCGAGGGGTCCACGACCTCGAATCGGAGCTAAGGCTTTGGAAGCTGAACCCGGAAGCGGAGCGTCGAGTGGTGCTGGTCGCCCACGGGGGAACAAACGCCGTGGTTATCGGTCACCTGCTCGGGGTCGAACCGACCCCCTGGGAATGGGATCGACTCGAACTGGCCCATACCGGCGTTGCCCGCCTGGTCACGATCCCGGTCTCCCACGGTCATGGCTTCTCGCTCCGGCTTTTCAACGACCTCCACCACCTCGAACCGGGAATGTCGACGCGTTAGACGCTATCTCCCGAAGCGACGGCTGCGACCGGTGAAGTCGCGCAGGGCGCGGAGGAAATCGACCCGGCGAAACGCTGGCCAGTAGACGTCGACAAAAACAAACTCGGCGTAAGCCGATTGCCAAAGCAGAAAACCCGACAGCCGGGATTCGCCACTGGTGCGGATCAAGAGGTCGGGGTCGGGGACATCGGCCGAGTACATATGGCGGGCGAGGGAGTCGGCATCGACGTGCGCGGCCATCTCCTCCGCAGTCACTCCTTCCGTGGCGAGACGGGAGACCAGGTCCTTGGCAGCGTCGACGATTTCCTGGCGGCCGCCGTAGCCCATGGCGATGTTGAGAGTGCGGGAAGCTACGCCGTCGCTAAGCGCGTCCTCGGCGCGTTTGGCGGCACCCACCAGCTCTGAGGGCAAGAGATCGAGGCTGCCGATGCACCGGAGCCGCTCCCCTCGCGCCTGGGCCTTCTGGGCGAGCTCGCCAAAAAACTCGCCGAGCACCTCGAAGTATGGATTGAGCTCGCTCTCGGGCCGGACGAGGTTCTCGCGGGAGAGGACCCAGGCGGTGACGACCGGGACGCCGAGCTCGTGCGACCAGTCCAAGAAGTCGTTGAACCGCGCCATGCCCGCCCGATAGCTGTCGGTGGACGAAGGGAGACCCGACTCGCGAGCGTATCGGCGGTGGCCGTCAAGGATGATGCCGATGTGGCGGGGCAGCCGAGCGTGGTCGAGGTGGGCTAATAGCCGCCGTTCATAGATCGAGTAGGCAAGCGAGCGGGGACTGGGCACTGTCCGTAGATGCTACCGAGACGGGTCAGAAATCGATCAGGTCAAAATATCAATCGGCACATCGACCAGCTTCGCCCGGAGGAACTCACCGAGCGATTTCGCTTGCGGATCGGTCCGGGTCGACGAGGAAACCCCTTCGCCCAGAAGGCCCTTGATCACGAAGTTGATTGCCAGGAGGTTGGGGAGCTCGTATCGCTCGATGGCCAACCCGGCGGCCTCGGGCATCAGCTCGCGGAGTCTGTCGATGGTGAGAAATCGACGCAGCCAGACGTGGACGGGCTCTGAGCGGGCCCAGAGCCCGACGTTGGCATTGCCTCCCTTATCTCCCGACCGCGCGCCCGCGACCACTCCGAGTGGCCGCCGTTCGGTCGGTTCGTCGTTCTGTGGGCTCGTATCCGCGCTGGACGCGGACACGAACCCAGGGTCCGCAGTTTCTGGCGCTACCGAGGTGACCGTTGTGGCGGTGCCCGCAACGGAGACGGTCATCGGGACCAGGGCGGCGGGGACCGTGGTCGGCCAGTAGACGGCGTAGGGGGTGGCGTCGCCGGGTGGGGTCGTCAAGAAGAGGCCGGGGTAGTTCGAAAGAACGAGCTCAACCGCCCCCCGCGAAAAGGACCTTCCCACCTTGTCCTGATCTTGGTCCTTCACTGTGAACCGGCAGTAGGCCAGCGCGGCGTCGGTATCGACGGGGTCGGTGTGATCAGAGCGGATGAGGTGCGACTCTGCCACCTCGAACTGCTCGCGTCCTCCGAGCGATTGCCAAAGGGCGTGCTCGAGCACCGCCGCTTTCTCCTCGATGTCGAGCCCGGCGATCCCAAAGGTCATCGAGTTGCGAAAACCGCCCAGATAGTTCAGGGCGACCTTGAGGTCCGCAGGCGGGGGGCTCCCTTCGATCCCGCTCACCCGCACTCGATCGGGACCGTCCGAAGCCAGCTCGATCGTTTCGAAGTGCGAGGTCACATCGGGGTTGAGATAGTGCGGCGAACCGATCTCGTAGAGCAGCTGCGCGGTGACCGTGCCCACCGACACCTCGCCGTCGGTTCCCGGGTGTTTGGTTATCACCGATGACCCATCGGCTTCGAGGTCGGCGATCGGAAAGCCCGGCATCCCCAGCTCGGAGCTGAAGAAGCTGTAATTGCCACCAGTGGCCTGCGCTCCGCATTCGATGATGTGACCCGCGACGATCGCGCCGGCGAGGACGTCCCAGTCGTCGCGCTCCCAACCGAAGTGCCAGGCGGCGGGGCCGAGCACAACCGCGGCGTCGGTGACGCGGCCCGTGATCACCACCTCGGCACCCTGGTCGAGAGCGGTCTTGATTCCCCATCCCCCGAGGTAGGCATTCGCCGTCACCGGCTCGATTCCCGAGCCCGCGAGCGGATCGCCGGTATCAAAGTGTCGAAGCTCATTGCCGTCCGCGATCAGTGCCGGCAACCGGTCGAGGAGGTTGTCGCCCTCGACCCAGCCAACTCGAGGCGAAAGCCCAAGATCAGCGGCCAGCTTTTCCAGCTTCTCGGCCATCCCCCCCGGATTGAGGCCGCCGGCGTTGACCACCACCTTGATGCCCCGGTCGAGACACGTCGCCAGCACCTGCTCCATCTGTGTGAGAAAAGTCGACGCATAGCCCGCATCGGGGTCACGACGCTGGTTGCGCCAGAGGATCGCCATCGTCAACTCGGCCAGGTAGTCGCCCGTAAGGACATCGATTGGTCCGCCCTCGACCATCTCCTTGGCCGCCGACAACCGGTCGCCATAGAACCCTGAGCAGTTGGCAATTCGCAGGCCCACCAAACAAACCTACCAAGAGGTAGAGGGAGTCGGCCGATAGTCTCGGGCTATGGATCGCCGGGCTATGGATCGCTGGGAATGGGGGCGGGTGAAGAACCCGATTCGCGCCTTGCTGCACGGCGTTGCCGGGGTCGGCGCTGTAATCGGCGTTGCCCTCCTTGCTAATGCTGCGTCCGGCGGCCGCCAGCTCGTCGCCGGCCTCATCTATTCGTCCACTTTGGTGGCGATGTACACCGTTTCGGTGCTCTACCACTCGGTCGGTTGGCAGGAACGGCGCAAGCAGTTCCTCCAGCGCCTCGACCACTCGATGATTTTCCTCCTCGTCGCCGGCACCTTCACCCCGTTTGGGATGGTCGTGCTCGACGGCTGGCTGCAGGTCATCCTGCTGTCGGTGGTCTGGACAATCGCGGTGGTGGGGATCGCGGTCAAGTTTGTGCTCCCGCGCATTTCGACGAAGTTGTCAGTGACGCTCCAGCACACCATGGGGTGGATGTCGCTCCTGGCCGTCCCCTGGATCTGGCAGCGTTTAGGTCCCGGCGCGGTGTGGCTTATTGTGGCCGGCGGCGTTGCCTACTCGATCGGGACAGTGATCTTCGCCATCAAACGACCACGGCTCGCCGCCCGGACGTTTTCCTATCACGAGCTCTTCCACGTCTTCGTGATCCTCGGGTCGCTGTTTCACTTCCTGTCGGTATGGTGGTACGTCATGCCCTACTCGGCCTAGCCCCCCGTTTTTCGCGGTAGGAGAAACCAGTGACGACGTTTCATCGGCTCGTCCTCAACACGGTCATCGCCAGCACGACCAACAACTTCCTGTGGTTCGCCCTGACGTTTTGGGTGTACCTGGAAACGCGTTCAGTCGTCGCGTCCTCGGTCATCGGGGGCACCTTCATGCTCCTGTTTGCCGCGTCCGGCATTTTCCTCGGGACGTATGTCGATCGGAACAAGCGCAAGACCTCGATGGTGGTTTCAAACGCCGCCTCATTGGCTTTCTTCGTCTTGGCCGGGGTCGTCTATCTGGTGGCGCCCGACGGGTCGCTTCCCTCGCTCGGGCAACCGCTGACCTGGGTTTTCATCGTCTTCGTGCTCGCCGGGGCAATTGCCGGCAACTTACGCGCGGTCGCCTTATCGACCACGGTCACCCTCCTCGTGTCCGAGGATCGCCACGACCGGGCCAACGGCCTCGTTGGAACCGCCAACGGGGTCGCCTTCGCGCTGACTTCAGTCTTCAGTGGCCTGGCCATCGGTCAGCTCGGCATGGGGGCGTGCATCATCATCACGGTGGCGTTGACGGCGATCGCCGGGGCCCATCTGGCAGCGATTCAGATCGAGAACGACACCGCTCCGCACACCCAAGATGAGGCCAGCGCCGAGGGACCAACGAAGTTCGATGCCAAAGGCGCGTTGCTCGCGGTGCGAGCGGTGCCGGGCCTCATGGCGTTGCTTTTCTTCAGCACCTTCAACAACTTCCTCGGCGGGGTGTTCATGGCCCTCATGGACCCCTACGGCCTCGAACTTGTCTCGGTTGAGGCGTGGGGAATCATGCTGGCGATCTCGAGCTTAGGGTTCATCATCGGCGGGCTCTTGGTCGCCCGACGAGGATTAGGGGCCAATCCCGCTCACACCCTGTTGATGGTCAACGTCGTGATGTGGACAGTCACGATCCTCTTTCCGATTCGATCCTCGATCATCCCGCTTGCCATCGGCTTCTTCATCTACATGGTGGTCATTCCCATGGCCGAGGCTTCGGAGCAGACGATCATCCAAAAGGTCGTGCCGTTTCGCGAACAGGGCCGAGTTTTTGGATTCGCCCAGACAGTCGAGACAGCCGCCTCCCCGGTGACGGCTTTTCTGATCGGCCCGATTGCTCAGGCGTGGATAATCCCGTTCATGACGGATGGCGCCGGCGCCGACACGATCGGAAGCTGGTTTGGGACCGGGCCCGAGCGTGGGATGGCCCTGATCTTTATCGTTGCTGGCTCCATCGGGCTA
>JBPCQV010000085.1:0-12480 GCA_050997725.1 Acidimicrobiia bacterium | reverse complement strand
CGGCCGCGACCGGGACAGTAATGCGTCCGAAGACTCTTAAGTCTTACGCTAAGGAAGCAGGTTTCTCAGGAATCGAAGTCCTTCCCATAGAGAACGAACTATGGCGCTTCTACCGCCTCGTGCTTTGAACAACTCGGCGCGGATCTAGCGCCTACACGACGGACAAATCCGCGCAGAACGGATGGGCGAGTGCTTCTGTGCGGATTCGTCAGTGCTCTACACGGAGAATTCACGCAGAAGGACCCGGGGCTGTGACAAACTTGGCAGCGACACTCGAGAAGCACGGAGGTTTCTAGTGGCGAGTAAGGACAAGGGCGGCCGCAACCAGAAGAAGGTTGCGACCAAAGACCCCAAGCAGAAGCATCAGGAAAAGAAAAAGAAGAAGTCCAAAGACAAGTTGCGCCCCGCCTGAGCGCGTAACTCTTTTCGATCTTGGGGGTGGAAACCACGTCCAACGTGGGTTGCACCCTGGGTTCGACCGATCTAGGGGCGGCGGAAGTCGCCCGGCACCCGGGCGACGAGCACGTCGCAGGGCATCGTCTCGAGCACTCCATCGGCGACCGTGCCGAGGAGGATCATCTTCGTCGCTCCTGCTCCCCGGTTAGCGACGACGACCAGGTCAACGCCCCTTCGTCGGACAACCTCGTCGATAGACGTGGCTGGTGAGCCGTCAACGACTAGCGGCTTCACCCTGCCCGGCCAGCTAGCGACATACTCCTCCATTCGTTCCACGGCTTTCCGCAGGCGCTGACTTCGCGCCGCTTCTACTTCGACCTCGAAGAGACCGCTTTCGACGAGGGCGGTATCCCATCGGTCGGGCAGGGAGAAGATCGCGGACAGCTCGGCCTCCGGGCACCAACGCAGCGCAGCCTCCACTGCGGTCTCAGAGTGGACCGAGAAGTCGACGGCAGCCAACACCTTTCGATAGGTGTTGCGCGGCTGGCGCCTCACCACCAGGACGTCGCCGCTCGACATGATCGCGACCCGCCGCGCGATGGGCCCACACCGTTCGACATCAACCGCCGAGGTCCCGACCACCACGATGGCCGCCTTCTTGGCCTCTCTTACGAGTTCCCAACCAATCGACCCCCGGATCGCCTGATAGGTGATGGGCACCGTCGCCCGCGCTCCAATCCACTTGGCCACATCAACCAAATTCCGCTGGTAATGCTCGGCGAGGATGCGGCCCAAGCCATCGTCGAGAAAGGCGTCGCTCGACGACTCGTTCACCGACACCAGATGCAATGGCAACTCGTGCAGGTCGGCGAGCAGACGGGCACGTTCGGCGACGCGACGACCAATCGGCGACAAGTCGATGCCGGCCACTACACGATTGGTCAAGGCAGCTCCCTCCAAGGCCCTGCGACTCTAGGAGCGCGCAGTGCGCGGGCAAGACGCCGGAAATACTCCGGCCGATCGACGCCGAGGGCGCCCAAGGATTTCAGATGTGGCGTTGGCCATTGCACATCGAGCAACCCTGAGGGAATCGCGCTGAGCACGCCCACCAGTGCCACCAAGGCAACCTTGGACGCGTCGCGTTCGCGGCTGAACATCGACTCGCCGGCAAACAAGCCTTCGATCTTTACCCCATACAACCCGCCGGCAAGCGCCCCCTCAGAGTTCCAGGCCTCGATTGAATGGACCCAACCGAGCCGGCCCAGCTCCAGGTAGGCATTCCTCAGGTCTTGGGTAATCCAACCCTCGGGGCGATCGGGATCGGCGCAGCCGTCGATCACCCCCGCGAGATCTTGATCGAATGTGACTCGAAAACGGCGGAGCGATTTACGCAGCGACTTCGAGATCACAAGGCTCTCCAGTGGGATGATCCCCCGTTCCACCGGGGACCACCAGCCGAGTCGCCCATCCTCGAGATGCATCGGAAACAGACCTTGGCGATACCCGGCGATGATCGATCCCGGCGACAGGTCTCCGCCGACCGCGACGAGGTCGCCCTCGCCGTAGTTGCCCGGGTTGGGGAACTCCCAGCGGGACCGCTCGGGCTCAATCGGCATCACCCACGGTATACCCTCAGACGCGAAGCGATGGCGACCCATGACGTGCTCAATCAGGTTCCGCCATTGGTCGACTACGACCTGGCGGCGGCCGATCCACTCTTGTTACCCCTCCTCGAAGTTGGGGCCGCTTGGGCGGTGAAGGATACGGTTCGCTTCGGTCGCGATGTGGCGAGCACCGAGGGCTATGAGCTCGGGTTCGCCGCCAACGAGAAGCCGCCGCGGCTCCGCACCCATGACCGGCTCGGCCATCGCGTCGACCAGGTCGAGTTCGATCCCGCCTGGCACCACCTGCTGAAACGAGCAGTGGAGGCCGGGCTGCACTCGCTTCCCTGGGAAACAACCGCGCAACCCGGAAGCCATCTCGCCCGGACCGCGCTTGGCTTTCTCGCTTGCCAGGTCGAGGCCGGCCATTTCTGTCCAATCTCGATGACTTATGCCGTCGTCCCGGCGCTGCGCGAACAGCCTGACCTGGCTGCGGCCTGGGAGCCGAAGATCGTGAGCCGGATCTACGAGCCGGAATTCGCTCCCCCGGCTCTGAAAGAAGGTGTGTTGCTGGGGATGGGGATGACCGAGAAACAGGGCGGCTCCGATGTGCGAGCCGGGACCACCAAGGCCGTGCCGGACGGCGATGGCTACCGGGTGACCGGCCACAAGTGGTTCACGTCGGCACCGATGAACGACGCCTTCCTGATCCTCGCCCAGGCACCCCAGGGCCTCACCTGTTTCCTGCTTCCCCGCCATGTCCCCGACGGCTCGGTCAACCAGATTCGGATTATGCGGCTCAAAGACAAGCTCGGCAACCGCTCCAACGCCTCGGCCGAGCTGGAGTTCGAAGCTGCCTGGGCGGAGCGAATCGGAGAAGAGGGGCGAGGGTGGCCACGATCATCGAGATGGTCAACGGGACGCGGCTCGATTGCGTCAGCGGCTCGGCCGCCCTGATGCGACAGGCGCTGAGCCAGGCCATCCACCATTGCCGCCATCGAAAAGCTTTCGGATCGGTGCTGATCGACAAGCCCGCCATGATCAACGTGCTGGCCGACCTCGAGATCGAAACGGAAGCCGCGGTCGTGCTGATGGCCCGGCTAGCAATGTGTTTCGACCGCGCCGATGATCCTCACGAGCAGTCGCTGCGAAGGATCCTCACCCCAATTGCCAAATTTCTCGTCACTAAACGCTGCACCGAGGTTGTCCACGAGTCCCTCGAATGCCTGGGTGGGAACGGGTTTGTCGAGGAGTCGATCTTGCCAAGACTCCTGCGCGAATCGCCGTTGAACGCGATTTGGGAAGGCTCCGGCAACGTCATTGCTCTCGACGTGCTGCGGGCAGCGCGCAGCCATCCCGAGTCGGTTGAGGCGCTCCGCTCCGAGCTGTCACGCGGCCCGAGCAATGGCGTTCGAGAAGTAGACAGGCTCGTCGCCGCCACGGATGGCGAAGCTCGACAGGTCACTGAACAGCTTGCGATCCACCTCCAGGCCGGACTCCTGTCGGAGTTCGCATCCGACGAAGTGGCAAGGACCTTCATGTCGACCCGGCTACTCGACGTCAGACGCAATCGCCTTTACGGAACGCTCCCCTACAGCACTGCCCTTGCTTCGATCGTGGAGCGAGCGATCCCGGCATGAGGAAACCGACGGTGGTGGTGATCGGCGGCGGGATCGCCGGGGTGGGAGCTGCCTACGCCCTCGCCAATGCCGGTTGCCCGGTGACTCTGGTCGAGGCGGAATCGTCGCTGGCCTATCACACCACCGGACGCTCGGCCGCGATCTATTTCGAGAATTACGGGGCAGCCGCGATCCGCGGTCTCACCACCGCTAGCCGCTCCTTTTTCGACGCGCCCCCGGCGGGGTTGATCGATCATCCGCTCCTCGAACGTCGGGGCGCGTTGTGGATCGGCACACCCGCGCAAGAAGCAAGCCTCCGTTCCCATCTGGTCGAGACGGAGATGACCAAGCACCCAGGGCGCTGGCTCGGCCCGCTCCAAGCAGCGGCGATGGTGCCGGTTCTGCGTCCCGAATATCTGCTCGGAGCGGTTCTGGAACCGGAGGCGCTGGACCTCGACGTTGCCGGCCTGCATCAGGCCTTCGTGCGCGGGCTGCGGGCGGCCGGTGGTGACATTAGAAGCTCGACCCGAGTTGATCGCGTCGAGCGGAACGACAACACCTGGTCGATCACCGCCGGAGCTGACGAGCTGGCAGCGGACGTCATTGTCGATGCGGCCGGGGCCTGGGGAGACGTGGTCGCGGTGATGGCGGGCGCCCCTCCGATTGGGCTCAAGCCGATGCGCCGGACCGCCTTCATGGTCCCGGGCGATCTCGCTTACCGCAACTGGCCCTTAGTTGGCGACACCGACAATGACTTCTACTTTCGGCCCGACGGATCGCAGGTGCTCTGCTCGCTCGCCGAAGAGAAGGTCTCCGAGCCCGAGGATGCGCGACCCGACGAGTTGGACATTGCTCTCGCCATCGATCGCATCAACACTGCCACCACCCTCGGGATCCGCACCGTCCGTTCCGCGTGGACCGGGCTCCGCACCTTCGCACCCGATCGGGCGATGGTCATCGGTTGGGATCCGGAAGTCGCAGGTTTCTTCTGGCTGGTTGGACAGGGCGGTACGGGAATCCAGACCGCCCCCGCCGCCGGACGACTGACCGCCGACCTCATCACCACCGGCCAGGTGAGCCCTGAGCTCGCCGATCAGGGTGTCGATGTCGCCGGACTCGGCCCCGGCCGATTTACCTGATCTGTTGGCGCGATTCCCAGATGTCGACCAGCCGGTCGAGCGGCAAAGCATGAGCGGTCCGACCCCTGTAACCGGTCATGGTCTGGGCCGCGCAGAGGGCGTTCCAAATCGACTCCTCGGTTGCTTCGATCGTCGCTTCGAACAACCGATCCATGTGATCGGGAGGAAGGGCTTTGAGCGAGTAGGGGCCTTTGTGGCCGGCGGGAAAATGATTCCCTGTGGCGAAGGCCAAGAAGATGTCGCCGGAGCCGTTGTGACCGTTCCCGCCGACCCGACCCAGCCCGACAGTGGCGCGCTTCGCCAACCGATGGCACTGGTCGGGAAGGAGAGGAGCGTCGGTGGCGATGACGATGATGATCGAACCGTCGCTGCGTGGGTCCGGCCAGGGCGCCGGAACCTCGTCATAGGGCAGCATCCGGCCGACCGGAATCCCGTCCAGCCGAAGGTCGTGGCGCGACCCGTAGTTGGCTTGAACGAGAACGCCGACGGTGTAGGTGTGCATGGCCAGGTCGACCACGCGCGACGAGGTGCCGATGCCGCCTTTGAACTCGTGACAGATCATCCCCGTCCCGCCGCCGACGGCGCCTTCGGAAACTTGGTCGTAGGAGATCTCGGTTAGGGCCGCCAACACGTGTTTGCGTTCGAGAGCGAAGGCATTGATGTCCGACAGCCAACCGTCGTAGGTCTCGGCCACCACCGGCAGCAAGAAGCCGTCGATCACCCCGCGATCGACGGCGTACTTGACCATCGTATCTCTGACCAGACCGACCTGGTGGGTGTTGGTGATCCCGACCGAGGAGCCGAGCAGCCCCGACTCCTCGATCCAAGGAAGTCCCGTCATCTCTCCGTTGCCGCTGAAGGAGAACCAACTACAGGCGGCGTAGTCGGTCCAGATGTCATCGCGGCGTGGGACCACCGCCGTGACGCCGGTGCGGACCACTCGCGGCTCGTCAGTGATGAGGGTGCTGTGCCCGACGCCGATGTCGGCGACGTCGGTTATGGCATTCAGCTGGCCCGGAGGGAGCTGGCCAAGGTTGATCCCCAGGTCGCGGAGCCGGCTCACTCGTCGTCGTTCCAGGCGGGGTCTTCCTCCCATGCCTGGTTGCGCTTTTCCGCCGTTTCGAGGGCACGGGCTGCCTCGTCGCGAGTGGGATAAGGCCCGAGCCTTACCTCGCTCCGGCAACCGTCGACCGGTTCGACGGATTGGTGATGCAAGCAATAGAACCATTGCTGATCGGACGGTTCGAGCTGGTCGGAAATGTCGTTAGGTGCCACCTACCCCATCGTAGAAGCTAGGTTTATAGAAGCCCGGATGGGCTTTCAGAAGGAGAAACAGTCATGACCGACCCGAGAGACCCCGGAGTCCAAAGAGAGCCCGAAGTCCACAGAGACCGAGAGGTCATCGTCACCAACACCGGCGGTGGCGGCAGCGGCGCGGGGATGATCCTTGCCGCCGTCATCTTGGTGCTCGGTGTCATCTTCGCCATTTGGTATTTCAACAACAGCGGCGCCGGCGACTCGATCCCAAGCGAGATCGACGTCAACGTCAGCACCGCGACAACGAACTAGAAAAATCCGCGAACCCAGGGTTCGAAGGGATACACAGTGTCCCTCCGAACCCTGGGTTCGCGATTTAGGCGCCTTCGTCCACCGAGAAAGGACACTGGATCCCCGCTTCGGGGCCGGCTTGGGCGAACTGGCCATAAAAGGCCTCGATGGCTTCCAGGTCGGCCGTGTCCATTGTCATTAGCTTTGTCCAGGCGGTGACCGCGATCGTTGCGTCCATCCCCTCGCGAGGAGCGACGATCACGTGCGATGGGGCATCGCGACCGAACTGCTCGAGTTGGTCTCGCTGCTCGTCGGAGATCGCCGGGTCGTATTGGACTACCACCACCCCATGTTCGAGGTCGTGAACCTGGGCGATGTCAGAAACCGGCTGGCGGTAGATCCCGCACAGGGCCGGGCTTGGCGCATGTGGTCCACTCGTGGGAGGGTTGGAGTTGTACTCCGGGGCCGGTTCGTTGGCTACGAGGTGTGCCTGGCCGAGGTCGGGGAAAGTTTGGACATTGGCGAGCGCCGGCGGCGGGGGGCGGGTTGCGAAGAAGACCACCGCGCCGATCAGGACCGCGGCGATAACCGCTCCCGTGATGATTCGGCGATTGCGCAGCCGGCGCGTCGCCGCCGCCCGGCGGGCAGCGGCCTCCTCAGCGGCGCGTTCACTTGGTTTGCGGGCTCCCGTCCGGGCCATGACTGATCCAGGGTCCTTTCAATGGTTTGAAACTTCCATGGTACGGCCAACCACGGTGGTGACGCCGGAACCGAACAGGCATCTCCCGACGTCCCAATACACATGAGAGTGGTGGCCAAGTTGATGGCGGTTGCACTTATCGTGATCTGCTGTGGAGACTCGGTGACCGATGCAACCGAGCCCTCCGAGGCGGCGAGCACCACCTCGGGGACCAGACCGGCCTTTGAAACGATGCCGCCGCCCCTAACGACTGCGGGCGGTGTTCCCGCGGACGTGCCCGAAAGCCACTGGGAGGCGATCCTCGCCGATCTCGCCGCGCGCGCGATCTCGACGAACGACGTTGCCCTGATCGAAGCGCTCGAAGTCACCTGGAACGACGGCGCCTTGGGTTGCCCCCAGCCCGGGGTTGCCTACACACAGGCCCTCGTCGACGGGATGAAGGTGACCGTCGAGGCCGCCGGCATGCGTTACACGTATCACTTCGGCGCCAACGGTCCCCCGATCCTTTGTGTCAAGGGCCGCCCTGCCTAGAGGGTTGTCTAGTTGGTAGCGTCCCGCATCGCTCGGACGTCATCATGGGCAGCTTGCACGACCGCGAACTGGCGCTCGATCACACTGCGCAGATCAATCGAGATGTCAGTCTCGTCCAAAGCCTTCTCGTACTCCGAAACCGCATGATCTTCACCCTGCTCGGCAACGTCGAGCACACCGTCGGCGTCAGACCCGGTCAGCGCGTCTTTGATGGCCATCCAACCGCGATGGAGGGCGGCTCCTGCCGAACCGGACTCCGTCATGGAATCGTCGTCAAACCCCGCCATGTTTCTCAGCTCGGATGCGAACTCGCCTCGCTGCTCCGAGTAATCGCGGAACTTCGACACGAGGTCCATACGGTTTGACTCGGCGAGCTTTTCCGCGGCCTCGGCGAAACCCTTCTTCCCATCCTCGAGCGTCTCGATGAGGTTCTTACGGACCTGTTCGTCTGTTGACATGGGCCCCTTCCTTTCGTAGATGTGAGCGACAGCCCGGTGCTGCGGCTCCTGGTCTAAACGCCTGGTACCCCGCCCTCGAGTCGCTGAAACAGTCGATGTCGGCAACGAGGACGGCAGGCACGGACGAACGCTCGTAATGTGGCGAGGTTCAAAACCTGGGAGTAATCCTTGACAGATCCGCGAATAGACGACAAGAACTACGGGAGCAATTGGGTAGGGATTGGCTCGGTTCTCGGCGTGGCGATCGGAGCGGCGGTAGGCGCCATCGTCGGACACCTGGGCACCGGGATCTGGATCGGCGCCGTGATCGGAGTCGGCCTCGGCTTGTTGATGATGCAGCTCCGCCGCTAGGCGGGGTGTTGTGACAAGGTAGGGGCCTCGCTCAGCGAGGCCCCTACCTTTTGGAGCTAGCGACTACCGCGGAGAAGGATTGCTTCCCCCGCTCCCGAAGCATTGTCGATCGCTACCACCATGATCCCCAGGGTCCGCTGGGTCCGATAGTTGTTGGCATCAATCGGGATAACGACCTGGGTTGATTGTCCAGGCGCCACCACTACGTACTGCCCGGTCGCAAACGCCGGATCCCAGGGGTTGTAATCGGCACGACCGTTCACCACGTCGACCCCTGCTCCCTCGAGCGAAAAGCTGGTAGCGCCGTAGCTGAACTGACCGTTGTTCGGCCTCAAACCGAGGTCGGAGGCGTAGACGGGCAGCAACAAGGTGCTGCTGTCGGTAGGCGAAGCGGCCAGGAACCCGCTGCCGAGCAACTCGCCGGTCGCTATCACGTAGATGAACACCTCGACGATGCCATTAAACGACCCGGTGCGGATGGCCCCCGAGTCGATCGCGACAACGATGTATTCCGGCCTGCCATCTCCATTGGTGTCGATGTCGACATCGAACTCGTTGACAGCCGCATTCGACCATCTCGAGTGGTTGTTGATAGCAAAGACCAGCAGTTGCTCCCCATCACCGACGTCGAAGGACTGAACTCCGAGGGCGCGAACGTCATATCCGCCCCAGCCGAGAACTGCTTCGTTGATGTCGTCTGGATCTTCCAGGCCCCAGTTGTAAAAGTCCGCCGATCCTGCAATCGGGCCGCGGTTGGTCACCGTCGCAGTGACGCTCGAAACTCTGGAACTCGGCGCACTGTTGAGAGTGACGTTGACCGTCGACAGCGCCCTCGGGACCAAGTAATAAGGCACACGCAGCACCATGTCGCCGGAGCTCAGAGTGATATTCCCCGAAGCTTCGAAGAAGCTGAACTGGCCTTCGCCCGTCACTGAGGAGCCGGCGGTGGCGACAGGCACATTCAACGAGACCGTGACACGAGCCTGCCCGCCGGCAGGCACTGTGACTGTCGATGAGCTGAAGCTCACGCTCGCCGGAACCGACTGCGGGCTCGCCTCCGATCCCAGGGCCAACGTGACTGCTGCCGAGCCCTTGTTGGCAACGGTCAAAACTCGCGAGTCGCGGTAATTGTTGCCGAGCTCGGCAAAACCGAAGCTCAAGCTCACATCTCGGATCTCCACTCCGGATTCCGCCGTGATCCGGTCGCCATATGCAACGACCATGTTGTTGACGGCGTCGTCGGCATCGACGAGTCCGGTGCCCCCCCGGCTCACCTTGTAATCCAGCATCCCCGACGGATCGGCGCCGTTGCTGATCGCGGCGCCGATGTCTTGTGCTGCCCAGCTCGGATGCGCCTGGACGGCCAACGCCGCAACGCCAGCGACGTGGGGAGCGGCCATCGACGTGCCCGAGTTGTAGCCACCGTCAAACCCGCTGCCAACCAACGTAGAGAAGATGCTCACCCCAGGCGCGGCAACGTTCGGCTTGAGGTAGCTGTCTCCGTTGCGGGGCCCGCCCGAGCTAAAGGACGCAAAGCCTCTGTAATTGGGATTGACGATGGGAGCGGTTTCCTCGAGCGTCGCCTGCTGCCCGTCAGCCGCGGCCAAGATATCGCCATCCTCGGTTGGTGCCTCGCCGAGGACGCCGCGCACGCCGAGGAATGGAATCGTCACCAAGTAGGGCTCGCCGGTGTCGGGGTTGAACTTGATTTCCCCTTCATACGGCGGATAGCCGGCGTCGGTGTTGATCATCGCCACGGCATCGGCCCCGGCCTGCTGGCCGTAGATTGCCTTCGCCACCCGTGCGCAGGTGCCGCGAACGGTCACCGCCATCTGCAAGGGCGCGGCCGGATCGCTGGAAATGCCCGCGGCCGTGAAGTCGTCGACCGCACATCCGACGGCATCATTGTCAGGAGTCGCCGGATCGTCGGTGAGATATACGACCTCATAGGAGCCGGCGGGGATCACCGCTCCGTTGGCGTTTATTGCGGTGATAGTCGTTCCGCTCGCCAGCGTGATCAGGGCAGCGGGGAACGTCTCATTCGAATCGACCGCGGCAACCGAGATAACGCCGCTGCCCGAGCCGGGAGCGCCGGTGATGTAAGGGCTGGGACCGCTGTTGCCTGCGGAGGCAACAACGACGACGCCTGCTGCGCTGGCGTTCGTGGCCGCTTCTGCCGATGGATCATCGGCCCGTCCGAAAGACGAACCGAGCGACATGTTGATGACGTCCATCCCGTTGTCCACGGCCCAGTCGATCGCCTCTGTGGTGACGTTCGTGGAGCCTTCGCAACCGAACACTCGCAGGGCGTAGAGATCGGTCTGCGGCGCCACCCCGGGGCCGATGAGGAAGTCATTGGTGAAGGTCGTGGCGTCGTAGGGTCCGGTGTAGGTCGAACCGTCGGGATTGACTCCACTGCCTCCGGCGGTGCCGGCGACGTGGGAGCCGTGTCCGTTGCAGTCGAGGGGGTTGGGGTCGGGTACCGGGACCGAAGCCGGATCGTTGGCGTTGTAATCGTCGCCGACGAAGTCCCAACCACCCTTGATACGAGGCGCGTTAGGCCCGAAGAGCGCCGGGTCGGCCGGAGCGGTGTCGGTGGCATCGGCGGCTTCGTAAGCCGCCACCGTCCCGGGACCGCCAAAGTTGGCATGGGTGTAATCGATGCCTGTGTCGATGATCGCGACCTTGATCCCGACTCCGGTGTAACCGGTGCCCCCCCATACCGCGGGGATACCAAGGTAGGGAACGCTGGTTTCATGCTCAAAGGTGTATCGCTGCACGCCGTGAATCGCGATGACGTTGGGAATAGTCGCCAGCGACGCCGCCTGATTGCGGGCAATGTCGACCCGCATCCCGTTGTAGGCAGACTGCATCTGGGAACGGACGATCCCGCCTTTGGCCTGAATCTGTCCGATCGCCGCATCCTGGCGTCGCTTGAGCGCCGCTTTGATGGCCTGCTTTTCGGCGGCGCTGAGCTCTCGTCCGGCTTTAGCCTGCACGACGGCGACCGGGTCACCGGCCATCTCAACCATCACTGTTATCACGCGCGAATCGTCGAACGCCACCGGCAGCACTACCGGATCAACTACCCCTGACGAGGGTGCGGTCACAAATCGCCCCGCCCCCTCGGCACTCTGCCCTGAGGCTGCGGTTGGTGCCAGCAGCACCACCACGCTCAGGATCACGAACAGTCCCCGCTTCACGTCTTTTGTCCTCCAGTCTTGGACTTGTCTGGGGGCCGACAAGGGCCAGCCCTCCCTACCTCCACCTCGGCCCTACCATTCTTTAGGCGATTCTGGTGGCTATGCAACCTGTGCACCTGACGGTGGCCGCTTACACCGGGCTCGTGGTTTTTTGTTTTAGCCGTTCGTAGGGGGTTTGTCCTCCGAGGCCTCCGTGGGGTCGGTTGAAGTTGTAGAAGTTCTCCCATTCCTGGAGACGGTCGTTGAAGAGGCGGGTGTCGTCGATCATCACCCCCTCGAGCATCCGGTAGAACTCCTCCTGGTCGATGCGGTGGGAGCGCTCGACCTTGCCGTTGAGGCGGGGGGTTCTGGGTTTGATGTAGACGTGGCTGATCCCCCGGTCTAGGACGTGGTAGTGGAACTGGGAGCCGAATTCGGCCCCGTTGTCGGTCTGGACCACCTCGACGGGGAAGGGGAGACGAGCCAAGAAGTAGTCGAGGAATTGGAGGGCGGTCTTCTGGTTGAGCCGGGGGTAGGCCCGAAGCACTCGGATGCGGGTGCAGTCGTCGATGGCGGTGAACTGGTAGAAGCGTTTGCCCTGAGCGCCGATGGGGGTGATGAACTTGACGTCGAGCTGTATCCGGTGGCCGGGCTGCGGTTTCTCATATCGCTTCCAACGCTTCTTATAGGTCTTGTGCCGCTGGTTGGCCGGCAGCCGGTTGAGGTCGAGCCGTTTCAGGATCCGCCACACCCCCGAGGGGCTGATCGTGAACTCGTGGTAGCGGCGGAGATACATCGAGATCTTCTCGGGCCCGAAGTGGTAATGCTGGCGGAGGTAGATGATCTTTCCTACCACCTCAGCCGAGGTGGCGTTGGGGCTGACATGCGGCTTCGAGGAGCGGTCTCGCAACCCTTCGAGGCCTTGCTCCTGGTAGCGGCGCAGCCAGGCGTAGAA
>JBPCQV010000061.1:0-14087 GCA_050997725.1 Acidimicrobiia bacterium | reverse complement strand
GACGATCGGCGTCTCCAACACCCTGGTCGGCAACGGCTGGCGTGAGCAGATGATCTGCGCCATCAAGGCCGAAGCGAGTGCGAGCGGCGTCATCGATGAGGTGGTTGTGGTCAACCGCAACGGTGGACCTACCGAGCAGATAGCCGACCTCGAGGGCCTGATCAGTCAGGGAGTGGATGCAATCATCCTCAACCCGACTGACCGCGAAGCTCTCAACTCGGTCATAGAAGAAGCCATCAATCAAGGCATCGTCGTCGTGGCCGTCGACCAGGCGGTCACTGCCGAGGGCGCCTACGTCGTAACCAACGACCAGGTTGCTTATGGTCGCCTCGGTGCCGAGTGGCTGTTCGAGCAAATGGGTGGAACGGGCAACGTCGCCTACATGCGCGGAATCGACGGCGTGCCCGCCGACACCGACCGCGACACCGGTTTCCAGGAAGCCCTCGCGAACTACCCGGACATCAACGTTGTGTCCGAAGTGTTCACCGGCTGGGATCCCTCCACCGGCGCCTCGCAAGCCCTCGAGCTGATCACCACTCAGCAGATCGACGGGATCTGGACCTCGGGAATCGACTACACGGTCGTTGACCAGTTCGCCACCGCGGACGTCCCCTATGTGCCGATCGTGGGAGCCGATAACAACGGGTTCATTGCTCAGCTGATCGACCTCGAAGGCGACGGACTAGTCGGCGCCGCAGTGACCAACCCACCGGCCATCGGTGGAGTCGGCGCGTCAGTCGCCATCTCGGCGTTGCAGGGCGAGAACCCTGATCAAGAGGTACTCCTCACGCCAGAGGTCTTCGACAGCTCGGAGCAGGGCGATCTCGAAGGGCTCTACGACGCCGACCAGCAGGTCGGCTGGAGCACCTACGTCGACATCGCCCCCTACACCAGCTACGAAGCAGCCGACGTCTCGACGTGCGTGGGCCCCGGCGAATGAAATAGAGAAGCAGGGGTCGGAGGGCAAACCTCCGGCCCCTGTTTTATAACGTATCGATGACCGACGCGCTGCTCGAAACCAAAGCCGTCGCCAAGAGCTACGGCTCGGTCGTGGCACTGCGATCGGTCGACTTAACAGTGCAACCCGGCGAGATCCACGCGTTGCTCGGAGCCAACGGCGCCGGCAAAAGCACCCTCGTCAAGATTCTCTCCGGCGTGATCGCTCCCGACTCGGGCACCATCTCCGTCAATGGCCAGAGCGTCATCATGCGCCGTCCACCGGAGGCCCTCAAGGCGGGTTTGGCGACGGTATACCAGGACCCGGCCCTCGTCCCGGACCTGACCATCGCCCAGAATCTGACCTTGACCGCGATCGACGAGGACGCGGTCCGGAGCCGCCTTGCCACGATGGGCTTGGGCCACATTGATTTCGATGCTCAGATTCGGGACTTGCCATTGGAGGTCCTGCGACTGCTCGACTTGGCCCGCGCTCTGGCCCACAATCCGCAACTGCTCTTGTTGGACGAGATCACCGCCGCCCTGCCGTCCGATCAGGCCGAGCACGTTTTCGGGATCATGCGGGAATGGAAGGAGAAGGGCCGATCGGTTCTCTTCATCACTCACCGGCTGGCCGAGGTTCTTTCCCTGTGCGACCAGGCCACGATCCTGCGCGACGGGCGCACCGTCGCCCGAGTCGATCCCGCGCAGGCAGGCGAGCGCGGATTGGTGACACCGATGCTGGGCGAGGTCGCGGCAGAGCTGGAAACGGTCACCTCGCGGGTTATTCCGCAGGGGGCGCCCATCAACCTCGCCGCTGCCGACCTCTACTCCGGGGGGAAGGTCAATGGCATCTCGTTTGAGCTGCGCGCCGGTGAGATCCTCGGCATCGCCGCCCTCGAAGGCCAAGGACAGGACCGTCTCTTCGAGCTGCTGTCCGGCGACCGCAGTCCCGACCGGGGAGAGGTGATTGTCAACGGCTCGCCACTCCGGGCTCGTTCCCCCTACGACGCGATTCGGCGCGGCGTGGTCCTCGTTCCCTCGGATCGAGTCCTCGCGCTGCTTCCGAAGCGATCGGTGCGAGAAAACCTCGCCGTGCCGCTCTACAACCGACTGCAGCACTGGCTGGGCTTGGCCGCCGATGAGGACACCCGCACGAGCAGAGCGATCGAACGTTTATCGATCGACACCAGGGCCCATCGACAGGTGCGCCGGCTCTCGGGTGGCAACCAACAAAAGGTGGTGATCGGTCGCTGGCTCACCAACGGCTTCCGCACTCTCCTCTGCTTCGACCCGACGCGGGGAATCGATATCCAGACCAAACGCCAGATCTATGACCTTCTGAAAGAGGTGGCCGACACCGGGTCCTCGGTTTTGGTCTACACCAGTGAGCTTCCCGAGATTCCCTTGCTTTGCGATCGAGTGCTCGTCATCTACAACGGCCGGATCGTCCACGAGCAGGATGCGGCCACGGCCACCGAAGAGGTGCTGCTCTCCGCCGCCCACGGGCTCGAGGAGTCGGCGTGACCGCGGTCCTGCGCGGACGGGTCCTGAACCTGAGACGTAATGGCTGGTCGATCGGAGTTTGGCTGCTGCTCGCAATCCTGATCGGCTGGTACGTACTTCTCATCCCCCGCTTTGGCAGCTTTCAGATCGCCTCGATCCTCAAGAACAGCCTGCCGCTGGTTTACCTGGCGATCGGCCAAGCCGTGATCGTCATCACCGGCGGGATCGACCTCGGGGCGGGGGCGTTGTTGGTTCTCACCAATTCCACCTCCGCCACGTTGATGCAGGACCAGCCATTCTTTGTGACGATCCTCATCGGGCTCGGCATCATCCTCGGCGCCGCGGCGCTCAATGGCCTCGTCGGTTGGATCATCAACGTCTCGCGGGTGCCCGACATCGTGGTCACCCTCGCCACGAGCTTCATCTACTCAGGTCTCGCCCTGATGATCCTGCCTGGTCCGGGCGGTGGCACCTCGGCTGGTTTCCGCATCCTCTTCACTGGAAGCGATGACGGCACCGGGACGAACTTCGGGTTTTCGCTCGGAATGCTGATAGTGCCGGTGGTGATCGCCACCCTCTTTATGCGCAGGTCGCGTACTGGGCTGTCTCTTTACGCCACCGGCAGCGATCTCAACGCCGCCTATTTGTCCGGCGTCGATACCCGCCGGGCCAAAGTGATCGGCTACGCGTTCGGCGGGGCAATGGCTGGTCTGGCCGGTCTCGCCACTGTCGCCATCACCGGGTCGGGTGATCCTCGATTCAGCATCGGCGCCAATGCCACCCTCAACAGCGTCGCCGCCATCGTCTTAGGAGGAGTGGCGCTCACCGGAGGGATCGGCTCGGTGGTGGGAGCGGTGGCCGCCGCCATCATCGTTTTCTTCCTCAGCCCGATCCTGAGTGCAGTGGGGATCGACCCCAACACCGCCCAGGTCGTTCAGGGCAGCTTGATCGTTGTCGTCATGATGATCGCGGGGTTGCTCGCGCTCCGGCGAAGGCGCGCCAAGTGACGGTCGCCGAGCTGCCCGGGGTCCGCCGGCAGGCCGCCTGGATGCGGTTGCTCGCCGATCATCCGCTGTGGGTCCTGGGCGGGGTGCTGGCGGTCTTGATCGCGATCACCGGAGTGATCCGGCCTTCGTATCTCAGCATCAGCGGGCTGCGAAACACGGTTCTTCTCGCCGCCCCGCTTGGGATCATGGCCGCGGCCCAAACGCTGTTGATGCTCACCGGGGGAATCGACCTGTCGGTGGCAATGGTGGCCACCGGGGCTGCCTATGTGGCGGGCAATCGCTCGCCCTCCGGCGCTTTGCTCGCCATCGCTTCCGGGCTCCTGGTGGGACTAATCGCCGGCGCCACCAATGGGATCGGAGTCGGCATCTTCCAGGTCAATCCGTTGATCATGACTCTCGCCATGGCGGCCATCCTGCTCGGGCTCTTCACCTCCTGGGCGCAAACCATCTTCACTGGTTCGACCACCGTCGCCCCGTTGATCAAGACCTTGGGTGGCGGTTCATTCTTTGGCAATCGCGTGCCTTACAACGCGTTGATCTGGGTCGGGGTGGCCCTGGTGGTGATGTGGCTCCTGAAACGCACCGGGCTCGGGCGGATCACCTATGCGATCGGCGACAACCCCATCGCCGCCCGCTTGTCCGGCGTGCGGGTCTGGCAGGTCCACCTGGTGCTCTACACGTTGGCCGGCCTCCTGGCAGCCTTGGCTGGCATCCTCATCGCCGGCCGCACCGGCGCGGTCGATTTACAGCTCGCCAGCACGTTCTTGTTGCCCTCGGTGGCGGCAGCGGTGATCGGTGGCACCTCGATTTTCGGCGGCGTCGGGAGCTACGCGGGCACCATCTTCGGTGCCTTGATTCTCTCGGTGCTCAACTCGATGCTCACGTTCCTCAACGTCGGTCAGGCGATCCAACAAGTCGTGTATGGCTTGATCGTCCTGCTGCTCGCCTGGCTCTACGCCAAAGTGACGACGGAGCGATAGCGATGTCGTTTGCCGATCTCCGCGCAGGGGTGGTGGGGGTCGGCTTCATCGGGTTGGCCCATGTCGAAGCATTGCGCCGTTTGGGTGTCGATGTGCGAGGGGTCGTCGGTTCAAGCCCGGAACGAGCGCGGGCGAAAGCGGAGTCGACTTCGCTTCCCCGGGTTTACAAGAACCTGGACGAGTTGCTGGCCGATCCCGAGATCGACGTGGTCCACATCGCCAGCCCCAACCACGTCCACTACGACCAAGCCAAACAGGTGGTGGCCGCGGGCAAGCACGTCGTCTGCGAGAAGCCTCTCGCCCTCGACTCGACCCAAACCGCAGATCTGGTTTCGACCGCGGAGAAGTCCGGGTTGATCAACGCGGTCTGTTTCAACCTGCGCTTCTACCCGCTCTGTCATCAGATGCGGGCAATGGTCGCCCAAGGCTCGATCGGCGAGCCGCGCTTCCTCACCGGTGCTTATCTGCAGGACTGGCTATTGCTCGAGACCGACTGGAACTGGCGTCTGGTCCCGTCGCAAGCCGGCGAGCTGCGAGCGGTGGCCGACATCGGCTCGCATTGGCTCGACCTGGCCGGATTTATCAGCGGCCGCCGGATCATCGAGGTGATGGCTGAGCTCCACACGTTTGTCCCGACCCGGCGCCATCCTTCAGGGCCGGTGGAATCTTTCGCCGTTGCGAGCACCGGTGAAGCATTGATTGAGGAGTCGATGTCCTCCGACGACGCTGCCTCGGTCATGCTCCGCTTCGAGGGTGGCGCCCGCGGCCTGGTGGCGATCTCCCAGGTCGCCGCCGGACGCAGGAATTCGATCACCCTGGAGGTAGACGGCAGCGAGTCGGCGCTCGCTTGGAGCTCGGCCGACCCCGAGCAACTCTGGATCGGTCACCGCGGCCGGCCCAACGAGCTGTTGGCTCGCGACCCGGCGCTCGTCGACGACACCGCCCGCCGGATCATCGGCTATCCGGGCGGGCACGTCGAGGGTTACCCCGACACTTTCCGCGCCCTGTTCGACACGGTCTATCGCCACATTCAGGACCCTTCCGGAGTCGCCACCTATCCAACGTTTGCCGACGGCCACGAGGTCCTGCTCGTGACCGAGGCGATTGCTCAGAGCCACCAAACCCAGACCTGGACCAAGGTCAAAAGGAGTGAAACGTGAAGCTGGGATTGCTCACCGCACCATTTGCGGATACCGATCTGATGGATATCGCCGATTGGTCTTCGGCCAACGGCTTCGAGATGCTCGAGGTGTGTTGCTGGCCCCCCTCCACCGGCGCCGCCCGCCGCTACGCCGGCATCTGTCACGTCGACGTCACTGACCTCTCGGACATGCGGGCGTCGGAGATCGTCGATCAGCTGGCCTCGAAGAACACCACCATCTCCGGGCTCGGCTACTACCCGAATCCGCTCCATCCTGACCCCGAGCATCGAGCGATGGTGAAGGAGCACCTTCTCAAACTGATCACCGCCGCCCAGAAGATGTCGGTGCCGGTGATCAACACGTTCATCGGCGCCGATGGCCAGAAGAAGCAATCCGAGAACTGGGAGGACGCTCGCAAGGTGTGGCCCGAAATCGTCGCCCATGCCGCCGACTCCGGAGTGAAGATCGCGATCGAGAACTGCCCGATGATCTTCTCGTTCGACGAATGGCCCTCGGGTCACAACCTGGCCTATTCGCCGAGCATGTGGCGGACGATGTTCGAGGAGTTTGGCGAGACGGTGGGGCTCAACTTCGACCCGTCCCATCTGGTTTGGCAGATGATCGACGTGGAGGCGGCGGTCGCCGAGTTCGGCCACCGGTTTTATCACCTGCATGCCAAGGACCTGATGGTCGATCGCAAGGCTCTTTACGAGAACGGGATTCTTTCGCTCGGGATGGGCTGGCAGGTGCCGCGTCTCCCGGGGCTGGGCGACGTGCCTTGGGGTCGGTTGTTCTCGGCTCTGTATCGATCCGGTTACGACTACGTGATCTGTGTCGAGCACGAAGACCGGCAGTGGGAAGCCTCCGACGACCTGATCAAGCGCGGTTTCCTCCTCGCCCGGGACACCCTCTCGCCCTATGTGAAGTAGGTCCAGGTGAAGTAGAGATGACTGCCCCCCGAACGGTTGAAGTTTCTTTACTTATTGACTAAAGTAAGTTTGGCATGGATCCACGGGCCGATCGCCAGCTCATTCGAGCCATCAATCGAACTCACGTTTTTCAGCTCATCCGTGAGGACGGCCCGATAAGCCGGGCGGGAATCGCACGGACCACTGGCTTAACCCAGGTAACGGTCAGCACCATTATCAATGAGCTGATGGCCCATGGCCTGGTTGGCGAGGGTGACCAGGCGGCATCGACGGGGGGTCGGCGAGCGACCCTTGTCCACTTGATCCCCCGTTCGTATTTTGCTGTCGGGGCCAAGGTGATGGAGCAACACATTGTCGGAGCTGTGACCGATCTCGCCGGCAAGCCGATAGCCGAGGCCGACGTTCCCCTCGACGACCAGCGCACTTCTCCCGACGAGGTGGTCGCGGGCCTGGATCGGCTAGTCAATTCACTTGTTGTATCCGCGGGAGTTCCCCGGGCCAGGCTCCTCGGGCTTGGCATAGGCATGGCGGGCGTAGTCGACGGTCGGTCCGGAGTCTGCCGCTACTCCCAATTCCTGGGATGGCACAACGTCCCTATCGCGGACCTCGCCTCACGCCGCCTTGGGATACCTGTGCTCGTCGAGAACGACGTCAACACGCTCGCCCTCGCAGAACGTTGGTTCGGAGTTGGTCAAGACGTCTCCGACTTTCTCCTTGTGACCATTGGACGGGGAGTAGGCCTTGGAATCGTCGCCGAGGGCAGGCTCTACCGCGGCGGTCGAGGCGGGGCCGGAGAGTTCGGTCACACCGTGGTCGACGGCAACGACACTCCTTGTGTCTGTGGAAACATTGGTTGTTTAGAGGCGACGGTCGCCGAGCCAGCCCTGATCAACGCCGCCAGGGCAATCCTCGGAACTCCAGGCCATCCGACAGATGCCAACGAGCTTTACCAACAGCTGAGAGATACACCGGCACTCCGCCCGATCTTCTACGACGCCGGGAAGATGCTGGGAAGGGCCTTAGCCAACCTCGTCAACCTCTTGGCACCAACCATGGTGATCCTCTCCGGCGAAGGCATCGAAGCCGGCGATGCCTTGCTTGATCCCCTCCGCCAAGAGCTCGACGCCAAGGTTTTCGATGGACTTCGCGATAGCTTTCAGCTGGTCGTGGAGCCGCTGCCCGACGCGGCCTGGGCCCGCGGCGCGGCCAGCCTGGTGCTCGGCGAGGTTTTCGACCTTCCCACGAATTCCCAAGCCGACCTCCTGTGGTCGCGCGAGAACGTTTCTTGAAGCCGCCAATCCCAATTACGTGAGGAGGAACCGAATGACAAAGCCAACCCGTGGAGCACTACTGACGGTCCTGGCGTTGCTGATGGCAGCCTGCGGACAAAGTGCCACCAGCACCACGACTGCCGCCCCGTCTGCCACGGCAGCTACCACCATGGCACCAGTGACGACGGCTGCACAAGCCACCACCACGGCCGCTGCCGAACCGGTCGCGATCAGTTACTGGCATACCATGAGCGACCCCGAGACCGCCCAGTTGGAGACGGTCGTGGCCGATTTCGAAGCAGCCAATCCTGGAGTCACCATCGAAACCACGCGGTATGCGTACGACGACTTCAAGGCGGCGTTGCTTACCGGTATCGCGGGTGGTGAAGCGCCGGACACGGCGCGTATCGACATCATTTGGGTACCCGAGTTCGCCGAGTTGGGAGCGTTGCTGCAGCTGGACGGAGCGATGGACGGCTTCGACGAGATTGCGGACAGTGTGTTTCCTGGGCCCCTTGCCACGAACCAGTGGGAGGGTGGTTATTACGGGCTTCCGCAGAACACCAATACCCAGGTCCTGCTTTGGAACGAGGAGCTGTTTTCCTCGGCCGGGCTTTCCGGGCCGCCCGCCACAATCGACGAACTAGCCGAGGTGGCCTGCCAGCTGAGTTCCGGAGAGGAGCAATACGGGTACGCTCTGGGCGGAACCTATTTCTGGGCTCCGGCTCCAGTCTTCTACGCGATGGGCGGTCAAGTCGTCGACGAGGGAATCACCACCGCCACCGGTTACGTCAACGGCGAAGCCTCGGTTTCTGCAATTCAGCTCCTGGCTGATCTCCACGCCGACGGTTGCCTATCCCCCAACCTGCTTGGCGGTGGGATTGGTACCTCGGACGGTCACGCTACCGATCTCTACGCCATGATCACCGACGGACCTTGGATGGTCGACATCTACGCCGGTGCCCATCCAGACTTCGAGGTCAACTTCGCCCTCGTCCCAACCGGGCCCGATGGCTCGACCTCTTCGGTAGTTGGGGGCGAGGATGTGGTCGTTTTCGCTGACACCGAGAATCAGGATGCCGCTCTGGCCTGGGTCGAATACTTGATGTCCGAGGAGTCACAGCGAACTATGGCCGAGGTCGGAGTTATTCCCACTCTGTCGTCCTTGGCTGGGGATCCAGCTCTTCCCGAATATTTCGGTGTCTTCATGGAGCAACTCCAGACCGCGCAAGCGAGGGTGCCTCATCCGAAGTGGTCAGACATGGACGGTGCGATCAACAACGCCTTCCAACGTGTGCTTAGAGGTGATCAGACCGCCCAGGAGGCGCTCGATCAAGCGGCCGAGGAGATCAACGCCCTCCTAGCCGCGTGAAGAGGACCGGCGCGGTTCCCGCTCCCCGCATTTGGGGAGCGGGATAACCCGCCTGGACCTATCGCGGGATGGCTACCGCTGGCAACATTCGAGGCTCAATGCGAAGGTTGAGGGTTGCGGCGTTGTTTTTGGCTCCCGGGCTTCTGGTGTACGGGGCCTTTCTGATCGGCCCCATGATCTACTCCGCTCGGATCAGCTTTTACGACTGGAACATCGTCAACTCTGCCCTCTCCGAGCCGGTGGGCCTCGACAACTACACCCGCGCACTTAGCGACCCGATCTTCCGTCGAGCAGTTCTCAACACCCTCGCCTACACCGCGATAACCGTGCCGGGCCAGATCGTCCTCGGACTAACCGTGGCGATTCTGTTGAACCAGGCGATACGAGGTCGATCCTTCTTCCGAATCCTCTACTACCTCCCCGTTGTAACCCCCTGGGTGATCGTCACGCTTCTCTTCGAGTACATGTTTGTCGGGCAGGGAGGGCTGGCCAATTGGCTGCTCCGAGACGTTCTTCACGTGATCAACGCGAACGTGCTCTGGCTCGCCGATCCAATTCTGACGTTCGTTCCGCTCCTGTTGCTTGGGATCTGGAAGGGGGTGGGCTGGACCGCCATCATCGCCCTCGCCGGCCTTCAGTCGATTCCCCAGGATCTTCTCGATGCCGCTGCCACAGACGGAGCCAGCCCGACCCAGCGCTTTCGGCACATCACATTGCCACTGCTGCGGCCGGTGCTGACCTTCCTGGTCGTTGTGCTGGTTATCGGCGGATTGAACGCCTACATCTCCAACCTCCTTATAACGGACGGCGGCAATCCCCTCGATCTCACCCACTTCGTCCTTACCCTTATGTATGAGGCCACATTCACCCGCCTCGATTTCGGGTACGGGGCAGCGATCAGCTACCTGCTTGCTGTTTTCGTGTTCATGGTGAGCGTCGTTCAAATCCGGCTGCTGCGAAAGCGGGTGGAACTGTGATCGTTTCCGCTCGTACAGCTCGCAGAAGCGGAAAAGCACTCACGTACTTGTTGCTGTTCGGTGGAATCGCGCTCGTGGTGGTGCCGTTTTGGTTCATGGTGGCAACGTCTCTGAAGCCACAAGCGTTCATCTTCGACATCCCACCCCGGCTGATACCCGAAGAGGTGACGCTCGACAACTACACCCAGGCGCTTGGAACCGACAGCTTCGGCCTCTACTTCTTCAACTCGATGTTGGTGGCCATCTCGGCAACGGTCCTCACACTGGTGATCTCCTCGCTGCTCGCCTATGCCTTCGCTCGCCTCTCGTTTCCCGGCAAGGAAACGATCTTCTACATACTCCTGCTGGGGATGATGGTGCCACCGGTCATGTTGATCATTCCCCAATTCCTGGTGGCCCGGAGTGTTGGCCTACTCGACTCGCTGCTGGGTCTGGTGGTGGTCTACGTGGCGATGAATGTATCGATGCAGACGTTCCTTTTGCGGGGCTTCTTCGAAGGAGTACCCCGCGACCTTGAAGATGCGGCACTTATCGATGGAGCCGGGCGTGGCAAGATCCTCTGGCGAATAATCCTCCCGCTTTCACACCCGGGCCTGGCGGTCGTGACCATCTTCACCTTCCTCTACGCCTGGGACGAGTTTCCTTGGGCCCATGTCGCCATTCGCGAAACCAGCCGACGAACCCTCCCAATCGCTATCGCCCTGTTCCAATCCCAACACTTAACTCAGTGGGGCCAAGTGTTTGCCGCGTCCATTGTCGCGCTGATTCCAGTTGTGACAGTGTTCGCTGTGTTCCAGCGTTACTTCGTACGTGGCATCTCGACGACGGGGCTCAAAGGATGAGCCGGCTCCGAATCTCTCCTCACAAAGGCACGTACCTCCCCAGTGCGCCAGTGCGGCTCAATGTCTCAGCTTCTGGGCTCAGTAGCACCCCAGTCAAAGCAACGGTCTCCCACCTCGACCGGGAGCTTGCCGTTCTCGAAGGAACCCTTGACCACACAGGCTCCACGGTCCTGGAATGGACCTCCCCTGACGAAACCCCCCGTGGTTACGGCGTCGATGTGACTACTCGGGCCGATGATCGACTGTTGACCGGGTCGACCGCTTTCGATGTCCTTGAGCATTGGACAGAACGGCCGCGCTACGGCTTCCTCAGCGACTTCCCACCAGATCGAGATGCTGCAGCGGTCCTCGACGCCCTGCTCCCATATCACCTGAACGCCCTTCAGTTCTACGACTGGCAATTTCGTCACGATCAACTTGTTGCTCCGACTACGGAGTACTTAGACCCATTTGGGCGAGTGCTGTCCCTAGAAACGATCCGCCGCTTCATCAAAGAGGCCGGCCGTCGAGGGATGGCGGCGATGGCTTATGCCGCCGTCTATGCCGCCTCGCTTCCGTTCCAGATGGACCATCTCTCGTGGGCACTGTTCGACAGTGAGCATCAGCCCCACCGCTTCGAAGACTTCCTTGGCTACATGAATCCATCCCCGGGTTCTCCTTGGGTCGAGCACCTGATCCGCCAGTGTTGGGAGGCTCTCGACCAGATGGGGTTTGACGGCATCCACTTGGATCAATACGGCGAGCCCAGGAAGGCGTTCGACGCCACGGGCGCCAAGGTCGACCTACCAGCTTCGTTCGCGGAATTTGTGGACGTGCTCAAGATGGGCCGGCCGAAGATGCCGATCACTCTCAATGCAGTCAAGAATTGGCCGATCGAGCAATTGGCACGAAGCAGAGAGGACTTCTATTACGTCGAGGTTTGGCCCGATACCCCAACCTACGAGGACCTGGGCAGGATTGTTCGCGAGGCTCGTTTTCTATCGAGCGGCAAGGGCGTAGTAGTCGCGGTCTACATCCCGGCGGAACATCGCTGCAACGTTCGCCTGACCAATGCCGTGATTTTCACCAACGGTGGCAGCCGGATCGAACTCGGAGAGCAAGCCAGGCTATTGGTCGATCCCTACTTCCCGAATCATGCGAAGCTCGACGAGAACCTTGCGACAACTCTGCGCGGCTATTGGGACCTAGCCGTCCGGTATGGCGATGTACTTTTCTCGAAGCTCCAGGACGAGCGTCATTTGGAGGTCGATTTACCGCCAGGACTAGTGGCAACCGTCCATCAAGGGGGAGGTCGCGTCGGAGTGAGCCTGGTCAACTTGAATCCACCATCGCATGCTCGGTGGGATCTGCCTCATCCTCCCCCGACTCCGATCGAGGGCCTGCAGTTAAACCTTCGGACTCAGTTTCAAGTCGCCGGAGCTACCTGGGCGTCGGCTGATCGTCGATTTCCGACCGTTGAGAAAATCGCGATAGAACCGACACCTGACGGGTTCAAGGCCACGATTCCCAGGCTTGAGTACTGGGGCCTGTTGTGCCTGGACTCCGAGGAGTTGAAATGACTGATCTGCGTCCGCGGAGTATCGAGATTATTCGCGCTGCTCAGGCTCAGAGTGGGGCATATCCCGCCTGTCAGGAGTTCCCGACCTATCGCTACTGCTGGTTTCGGGACGGTGCATTCATCGCCCATGCCATGGACGTGGTCGGCGAGCACGCGAGCGCTCGTCGCTTCCACCTGTGGGCGGCGACGACCATTATTGCGGAGAGCGACGTCGTCGAACGGGCTCTTAACAAGATCCGAGCCGGGAAAGAACTCAATCACGATGACTACTTGCACACTCGTTATGGCATCGACGGGCTTCCAGCCGCCGACGGCGAATGGCCCAACTTTCAGCTCGACGGCTTTGGAACGTGGCTATGGGCTCTCGGCAACCATCTGGCCACTAGCACCGAGCGAAACACAGTTCTTGTCGACGCCGCCGAGTTGACAGCTGAGTACCTGGCCGCGCTATGGAAGATGCCGTGTTATGACTGCTGGGAGGAATTCCCCGATCAGGTTCACCCCCACACACTGGCTGCGATTAGCGCCGGCCTGAATGCTCATCAAAACATGGACAGCGCGGATCACCAGGGAGAGATCGCGGCCATTACAGCGTTCCTCAACAAGACGGCTGTTGTCGACGGAGCCTTCATCAAATCGATCGGAACCCCAAACATTGACGCATCCCTCCTCGGGCTCGCTACACCATATGCGGTGGTAGACCGAGATGATCCGAGGATGAAAAAGACAGTGGGCATGATCGAATCAGATCTGATGGCCGGAGGTGGAGTTCACCGGTACGGCGCCGACACCTTCTACGGTGGCGGCGAATGGGTTCTGCTCACAGCTTGGCTCGCCTGGCACCACCGATTGGGGGGCAATTACGACCGAGCCAACGCGCTTTTGGATTGGGTCGAACGCCAGGCCGACTCCGATTTGCTCCTTCCTGAGCAGGTGCCCGCCAACCTGAACGATCCCGCCTTCTATCCCGATTGGCGAGAGAGATGGGGAGACATCGCCAAGCCACTCCTATGGTCCCACGCCATGTATTTGCTCGCCGAGTCGGCCTCAATCACAACGCATAGTGACTTTCCTCGCCCGTGACACGTTCTCCCCTTATGTGAAGTGACGTGACTGGTCGCTCCAGCCGCTTCGATGTCATCGTCGTCGGCTCCGGCTCGGCAGGATCGACTGCCGCTATCGCCGCCGCTCGCGCCGGCGCGTCAGTCCTGCTCCTCGAGAAACTGCCGTTTCTGGGCGGAGTTTCCACGGCGGTGCTCGACACTTTCTACGGATTCTTTACCCCCGGCTCAGTGGCCAAGAAAGTCGTCGGCGGAATCGGTGACGATGTGGTGGCCGGGTTGCGACGCCTCGGACCGGTGGTGGAACGGCCGAACACCTACGGGGCCGGCACCGGAATCACGTACCTCGCCGAGCATCTCAAGCTCGTCTGGGAAAAGCTCGTCGAGGAAGCGGGAGCAAAGATCCTGCTCCACGCCTTCGTCCAAGACGCAACCGTGGTCGAGGGCCGGATCGTTGACCTGGTGGTGGCGACCAAGGCCGGGCTCTTGTCAGTGGAAGGATCGAT
>JBPCQV010000059.1:0-7655 GCA_050997725.1 Acidimicrobiia bacterium | reverse complement strand
CGGCCCACCGCTTCTGACCGACTATGTAGACGTCACTCATTCCGACCCCTCCTTCGGCAGCAAGCCACCCAGGGTCCTCAGGCCGAGCGTGGCGATGATGATGGTTACGACAACGACAAGGTTGCTGTAGGCGGCGGCCTGCCCGAACTCCCAACCTCCTCCAATGGAACGCTGGTACACGAAATAGGGAACGTTGGTCGAACCCGGTCCTCCACCGGTAAGGACATTGATCTCGTCGAAAACCTGGATCAGGTAAATGGAGCCAAGGAGTGCGCCCAGCTCGATGAACGGCCGAAGCCCGGGGAGAGTGATCCTGAAGAAGATGTTGGGGCTTGAAGCTCCGTCGACCCGAGCCGCCTCCAGGGAATCCGTCGACTGGCCCGAGAGCCCGGCGAGAAGTATCAACATCATGAACGGTGTCCACTCCCAGACCAGAACTGCCACCACCGACCACAATGGGAGCGAACTGACAAACTCGACGGGTTCGAGGCCGACCCTCGTGAGCACCCAGTTCAAGACCCCGAATACCGAGTGCAGGATTTGGGTCTTCCAGATAAGCGCCGCCACGACCGGCATCATCAGAAACGGGGTGACCAGCAGCGTCCGGAGGAGGCCACGTCCGAAGAATTGACGATCCAGCAGCAGCGCCAGTCCCATGCCGAACAAGACGGATAGGACGACGGCTGAGATTGTCATCAAGGCGCTCACCAACACAGCTTCCCGGAAGAACTGGTTGGTGAACAGCTCGCCGTAGTTGGCGCCCCAATTGAAAGTCCGTGGGGTCGGGGGCACCACCTTCCAGTCGGTGAGGCTGAAATAGATATTCAGCAGGAAAGGCAGTTGGGTGCAAACGATCACGAAGAGGAGAGCAGGAAGCAGGGGAAGGCGCCGGTACCAGGCATCGCGTCGAGCCGCGCTCTTCAGTTCCGCCAGTCTGGTTGCAGCCACGGTTGCCATTGCCCTGCCTCCTTCTCTCGTTATCGACCGATCAAATTAGGTGCTGACCTCGGATGCGATCGCTTGGCAAGCCGCGAGCGCATCTTCGACGCTCTGGCTGCCGGCGATCGCGGCCGAGAACTCCTGGGTGCAGCGGGTGCCGACATCCTGGAACTCGGGAACACCGACGAACTGCACTGCCGGCAGTCCCGGCCGAGGGGTCGTACCCGGATTGTTGACAGGGGCCGCAATCATGGCGTCATAGGTCTTTTGCGCGAAGGCCGCCGCCGCTTCCTGGTAGTTCTCGTTCTCGTAGGTTGACTGGCGCGTGCCGGGAGGTACCGCCGCCCACCCGCCGGCCAGGGCCTCGCCTGCCGCCTCGATGTACTGAGCACTCGTCGCCCAACTCACGTATTCCCAAGCGGTGTCGGGGTCTTCGGCGTTGGCCGGGATGGCCAGGGCCCATGCCCATAGCCACCCTGAGGTATCGGTTTCCTTAGTGGGGGCGAGGGCGTATCCGTTGAGTCCCTTTACCGGGCTGTCGTCTGCTTCGAGCAGGCCCGCGGCCACCGTGGCGTCATACCACATCGCCACCTTGCCTTCGAGATACAACGCGAGGCATTCGTTGAAGCTCGAGTTGGCGGCGTCATTTTGTCCGGCATCGTTTACGAGGTCGACATAGAAGTTGAGGGCCTCGGCGAACTCAGGCTGATCGACTTGGGCGGCACCGATCGAGCCATCTTCATTGGCCGCCCACCATGTGCCGCCGAAGGTATTGAGCACGGTCGTGAACGACGCTCCGAGGTCTCCCCAGCCGGGTTTGCCGCGGAGGCAAATGCCGGCCATCTCATCGGAGTCGACCGCTCGGGCAATGGCGGCGACTTCCTCCCACGTCGGAGCATCCGGCATCGTCTGGCCTGCCGCTTCAATTACGTCCTGGCGGTACATCAAGAACGAGGACTCCGCATAGAACGGAGCCGCATACATTTTCCCGTCGAACGAAAGCCCGTCGCGAACGGTGGGGATCAGATCGTCGAAGTTGTAGTCAGCATCGGCTTCTGCATACGCGGTCAGATCGATCAACCAGTCGTTCTGTCCGAACTGTGGCGCTTCGAACATGCCAATCATCACTACATCGAACTGTGCGCCGCCTGCCCCGACATCGCGAGTCACGATCTCCCGGAGGTTCTGTTCGACCAGAACCGAGTAGTTGACGGTGATGCCGGTGTCGGCGGTGAACAGCTCAGGGGTGAGGCTGGCAATGTCCTCCATTTGCGGGTTGCCAACAATGGCGACATTGATACTTCGGTCTCCCGCTGGCGAGGTGTCGCCGGGCGCTGCCGTGCCGCTTGCGTCGGTGGTCCCTTCCGTGGTTCCTCCGCAAGCAAATGCAATCAGGGCTAGGACCGTGATGAGGGCCAGTCGAGGGCCCCCTGGGTGCACACGGTGTTTGATCATCAGGCGCTCCTTACTTTTTGGGTCGACTTCTGGTGGCCTTGCGGCCCGCGCCGATATATAGTTGGCTTTATGCCCGATTGCAACCCAAAGCGACTATTTTCTAAACTAATTCAAAGCTAAATCATTTGGATCATGTGGGAATAGAGGAGAGATGGCAACGCAGCGACTCACGACTCCATTGCATGCACGCACTGTCGGCAGCCTCGATGCTCGGGTTTCGGTACCCAAATACGAACGGTGTGGCCTGCGACCGTCCATAGTCCATATCGGAGTGGGGGGTTTCCATCGGGCTCATCTCGCCACCTACATCGACGAGTTATGCAGCGCCGGATTGCGATCGTGGGCCATCGTCGGAAGTGGAGTCCTCTCCAACGACAAGCGGATGGCCGATGTCCTGCGATCCCAGGACGGGCTCTACTCGCTAATCGTGCGCTCAGCCGAAGAAACGAGCGTCAGCGTCATCGGCAGCCTGATCGACTACACCCTTGCTTCGGACGACAGCGCCCGACTTATCGCCCAGATGGCTAGCCCCGAGACTCGAATCGTCTCCCTCACCCTCACCGAGGGCGGATACCCAGTTGCCGAGAAGACTCGTCAATACGACGCCAACGTCGCCCCCTCGGGACCGACGAGCGCTTTTGGGATTCTCGTTTCCGCTCTCGCACGGCGTCGTGAGAACGGGTCGGGACCTTTGACCATCGTGAGTTGCGACAACGTGGTCGGGAACGGCGACGTTGCCCGGATCGCCACCCTCGGCGTGGCCGAGGATCGAGACCCCTCGCTCCGGAATTGGATTGAGGAATCGATCCCCTTCCCCAACAGCATGGTCGATCGCATCACACCCGCCACGACCGATTCAGATCGCACCTGGCTCGAGAGCGAGTACGGAATCGTCGATGGTTGGCCGGTGGTCACCGAGCCGTTCCGGCAGTGGGTGTTAGAAGATCATTTCGCGGGCGAAAGGCCGCCATGGGAAGACGTCGGGGTGATGGTGACGAGCGACGTCGAACCCTACGAGCTGATGAAACTCCGCTTGCTCAACGCCGGTCACTCCACGATGGCCTATTTAGCAGCGCTGGCAGGTGTCGAACGAGTCGACGCCGCGATGACCGAGCCGGGAATCAATCTCTTCCTCCGTCGCTTCCTTGAGGAGGAAGCGGGGCCGGTCCTCCCCATGGTGCCAGGCATTGATGTTCCCAGTTATGAAGCCTCGCTGATCGAACGCTTCTCCAACCCGGCCATCGGCGATCAGATCGCCCGTCTCTGTCTCGATGGGTCGGCGAAGTTTCCGAAATTTCTCTTGCCAACAGTACGAGCCCAGCTTGTGGCCGGTGGTCCGGTGACGCTGTCGGCTTTGGCCCTGGCAGGGTGGTGTCAGTACTTGATCGGCACGGCCGACAACGGGGAGCCGATTTCTCACTCGCCCGACCCCGATCTGGTCAATGCTCGTTCCTATGCTGGGCGAGCCGTGACCGACCCCCCGTCGTTCCTTGCCTACCGGTCAGTATTTGGTGACGATCTCGGCTCAAATTCGCGTTTCGTCGGCGCGTTTACGGAGGGGCTCAACTCCCTCCGCACAAAGGGTGTCCGCAAAACTCTCGAAGACTTTCTGGGCGCACCCGAGGCGTCCCCTCGGTGACGACGCCAGAGAGAATCCAGACGAGGTCCGACTCTGGCACTCGTTTTCAGAGCGAGCGCCAGAGCGAAATCTTGCGTCTGGTAGTTCAGGCTGGCCGAGTTGAAGTTTCTGATCTAGCCGAGCGGTTCGCTGTCACTACCGAAACCGTGCGACGGGATCTCTCCGAGCTTCATGGCCAAGGCTTAGTGCGGAGGGTGCATGGAGGCGCAGTCATTCGCCAGAGTCTGCAGTTCGAGCCTCGCCTGGTAGTCCGCCATCAAAAGCTCATCGACGAGAAAAGACGAATCGGTCACCTGGCCCTGGAAGAACTTCCGGCGGAAGGGGCTGTTCTTATCGACTCCGGCAGCACGACTGCGATGCTGTGCGAAGCGATACCCCTTGACGCGCGCATCACGGTGATAACCAATTCGACTCTTAATGCCCAGATTCTCTCGCAGCGCGACGGGATCGATGTGATCCTGTTGGGTGGGGTATTGCAAAAGAACACCCTTGCCGCCGTCGGCCCGTCGACTGAGGCGGCCCTCGCCGAATTGACCGTCGATGTCGCCTTCATTGGTTGCGATGGGATCTCGCTCGAACACGGGCTCTCTACCCCGTTCCATTCGGAGGCGGCTGTGAAGCGGGCAATGATGGCTGCGTCCCGATGGTCCGTTGTTCTCGTTGATCACTCCAAGTTCGGCAACGACCAGCTTGTGAAGGTCTCCCCTTGCACCCGGGTTGACGTGATTATCACCGACTCCGGCCTCGAACAAGGTACGGCTACCAGCTTCGAAGAACTCGGCCCTTCGGTGAGGCGTGCATAGGAGTGTCGTCGAGCCCTGGTCCACAGATCGGGCCCGTTATTTCGCAACTATCGCAGAGGCGGTTGCAGTGGAGGCGGCGGCACGAGTAAGGCGGACGGTCGGTCACGATCAGGTCCCGCGTATCAAGTCTTCGCCCACCGACGTAGTGACCGATGCCGACGTTGAGGCAGAAAGTTTCATCCGTGAACAACTCGCCCGGCTAGCGCCTGGCTCAGGTTTCGAAGGCGAGGAGCTCGATGACAGCGTCGGGGAGAACGGGGTGAGTTGGGTGATCGATCCCATCGATGGAACCGTTAACTTCGTTTTTGGGGTTCCCATGGCGGCGGTGAGCATCGGTGCAGCCATCAACAACCACATCGTCGCGGGTGCAGTCGTTTCAATCTATCAAGCCGAGACATTTTCAGCCGCGATCGGTGCCGGGGCGCGCCTGAATGGCCGTCCAATTCAGGTTCGGCGCGATGGCGACTCATTGAGTCAGGCACTTATCGCTACCGGATTCTCCTACAACGAAAGGTTGCGGGCGCGACAGGGAGAGATGCTCAGTCGTCTCCTACCGATAGTACGCGACGTTCGTTGTTTCGGCTCGGCCGCATTGCATCTCTGTTGGGTGGCAAACGGCCGGCTCGATGCTTACTACGAAAGCGATCTCAAGTACTGGGACTATGCCGCCGGTACGTTGATCGCCACCGAGGCGGGTGCGCGAGTTGAGGCTCCTGACGTCGACGGGGCCAACCTGCTGATTGCCGCACGCCCTGACATCTTCGACGACCTCAGCCGTTCGCTGCTATGAAGGGCCTCGACGGTCGCTGGGCATTGATCACTGGGGCGGCCGGCGACATAGGTCGTGCCGTGGCGCTCAGGCTGGTTTCCGAAGGCTGTTCCGTCGTTCTCGCCGACCATCCATCGACTGCGGCGCGCCTCGACGAGGCAGCCGGAGCATGCACGCGGGAAGCCGCCCCGGTAAAGGTGCGCATGGCGCAGTTTGACGTCGCACAACCCTCGCAAGTGGCAGCGGCGCTTTCCGAGCTCGCTGCAGCCGGGGCATCACCGTCACTGTTGTTCAACAACGCCGGGATCCAGGGTGAGTTCCTTCCAATCGACCAACAAGTAGCGGCGGATGCCCGCAGGGTCATAGAAGTAAACGTGTTAGGTGCCATGAACGTCCTTTCCGCGGCCGCGAAAGCAATGATCGCCTCAGGTCAGCCCGGCTCAATCGTCAACTCAGCCTCCATGGCGGGCGTATCTGGCGCTCCCAACATGCCGGCATATAGCGCTTCTAAGGCTGCGGTTATCGGTCTGACCCTGGCGACCGCAAAGGACCTCGCCCCGCACGGCATTCGGGTGAATGCCATCTCCCCAGCCTTCATCGGCCCGGGGAAAATGTGGACTCGTCAGGTGGATGCGCAAGCAGCGGCGGGTTCCCAGTATTACGCCGACAACCGTGACACAGTCGCTGCGCAGATGATGGCCCAGATTCCGCTCCGTCGCTTGGGCAGCCTCGAAGACGTCGCCTCTTGCGTTACCTTTCTGCTCTCTGACGACTCGTCCTACTTGACCGGGGTGAATCTGGAGGTCGCAGGGGGTGCCCGTTGAACTGTTGGTCGGGAATGGCTAGATGCCTTTAGTTGCGGGAGTCGACTGCTCGACCCAGGCGACGAAGGTGCTCGTCGTCGATGCCGCGGATGGATCTGTCGTCGCCTCCGGGAGGGCAGGCCACGACGTCGCCGGCGTCGGGGGAGCAAGGGAAACCGATCCACATCAATGGTGGGAGGCATTGGCGGCTGCGCTCACCCAAACCGGTCGCGCCCGCGAGGTCGGCGCCATTGCGATCGGCGGACAGCAGCACGGTTTGGTTGTTCTAGACAACAAGGGATTGCCGCTTCGGCCCGCCCTGCTTTGGAACGACGTCCGGGCCGCCGCCGACGCCAGCAGCCTGATCGCCGCATTGGGGGGTCGCGAGGTTTGGGCCGAGCGAATCGGGCTGGTGCCGGTGGCGTCGTACACGGTCAGCAATTGGGCATGGTTACGGAAGCAAGAACCAGAAGTCGCTGAGGACGTTGCGGCGGTTCTCCTACCCCACGACTTTCTCAATCTCCGTTTGACCGGAGCCCGGAACACCGACCGGGGTGACGCGTCGGGAACTGGATGGTGGTCGACTGCGACCGAGGACTACGCCGCTGACGTGCTCGACCTGAAGAAAGTCGCCCTCGATCTCGACTTGTTGCCAAACGTGCTGAGGCCGGGAGAGCCCGCGGGAGAGGTGACGAAAGAAGCTGCGGAGCGGACCGGCCTTCGATTGGGAACGCTGGTCGCCGCCGGCACTGGCGACAACATGGCCGCCGCCTTGGGGCTTGGCCTCGAGGCTGGTACTCCCGTCATCAGCCTCGGCACCTCTGGCACCGCCTATTCGTTGTCGACGGTGCGAGCGGCCGATCCGAGCGGCACCGTCGCCGGCTTTGCGGATGCCACCGGAAACTTCCTTCCGCTGGCAGCAACCCTGAACTGCACACTCGCGGTTGATCGAGTCGCCGAGTGGCTCGGACTTGACCGCGACGACGCGGCAGAGCAAACCGACGTCGTAGTCTTTCCGTATCTCGACGGCGAGCGCACCCCCAATCTTCCCGATGCGAACGGCGTCATAGCCGGGCTTCGCCACGGGACCGATCGGCGCGAGATCCTTCTCGGTGCCTACCAGGGAGCTGTACTCGGCTTGATTGAGGCTCTGGAAGTCATCGCCAGGCACTCTTCTGGGATCAACTCAGATCACGCACTCATCCTGATTGGGGGCGGTGCCAAGGGCCGAACCTGGCGACGGGTCG
>JBPCQV010000041.1:0-3194 GCA_050997725.1 Acidimicrobiia bacterium | reverse complement strand
ACGGGAGGGAAGCCTTCTCGACGTCGCGGTCGATCACGGGGTGGTGAACAAGAGCGGGGCGTGGTTCACCTTCGACGGTGACCAGCTTGGGCAAGGTCGGGAGAACGCCAAACGATTCCTGCGGGAGAACCCCGAGATCGCGGTTCAGCTCCAGGCCAAGGTCTACGAAGTTGTCGGTATGGGCGAAAAACCCGTTGAGCAGGAGACCAGCGAGATCTCGGTCGACGAGCTCTAGGGCATTCCCGGGTTTCGCGTTCTGCCGCAAGCGGGGTCTGGCTAGGATGCGGTCTCTAAGACCAACAAACTCTTGAAAGACACCGTGAAGCACCTGTCCCGTCCGAATCTGAGGAGATCTCCCTAAGAGATTTGGCCCTATTCGGTGTCGGGTTCTTGGGTGCTCCACTTGGAAGGCAGCATGACGCAACCAGTGTGGATCGCAGCGATTGCTGCGTTGGCAGTGATCTTGGCGGGTGCGGTCGGATTTCTCCTGGCCAGAAGCCGCAATCGACCGAGTAGAGAAGCCACCGACGATCCGGTCGGCGGCGCCCGCATTGAGGCCCAGCGCATCCTTTCCCGCGCCGATGACGAGGGCCGCGCCAAAGCCGAGGTCTATCGCCAGCGCGAAGACGCCTCCCTTGAGCATCGCCGGGTCGAGCTCGACGGAATCGAAACCCGGCTCAGCCATCGGGAGGAGACCCTCGAGCAACGAGCTACCAATCTCGCCCAGCGAGAGCAACTTCTGGTCCAGCGTGAAGGTGAGGTGAGCTCGCACCAGGCCGAGCTCGACAGCCTTAAAGAAGATGCCCGCAACGAGCTCGAGCGGATTGCGGGAGTCGACGCCAAGGTAGCCAAAGACGAGCTCTTGAACCAAGTCGAACACGAAGCCCGGCGCGATGCGATGATCCTTGTCCGCGACTTGGAAGCCAAAGCCCGCGAGGAGGCAGATCGTCGGGCCCGGCGGATTCTCGCTACCGCGATTCAACGTCTCTCCTCCGAAGTGGTCACCGAGTCGACGATCTCCGTTGTCGCCCTGCCCTCCGACGACATGAAAGGGAGGATCATCGGGCGCGAGGGTCGAAACATCCGCACCCTGGAAGCGGTGCCGGGGGTGAATCTCATCGTCGACGACACTCCCGAGTCGGTATCGGTTTCCTCATTCGACCCGATCCGCCGTGAGGTCGCGCGCATCACCCTCGAAAAACTGGTGGCCGACGGGCGAATTCATCCCGCCTCGATCGAGGAAGCCTATGAGAAGGCCCGCGACGAAGTCGAGCAATCGGTGCGTGACGCCGGCGAGTGGGCGCTCGTCGAAGTCGGGCTCTCAAAGATGCATCAGGAGCTGGTCGTGCTGCTCGGGCGCCTTCGATATCGGACCAGTTACGGCCAAAACGTTCTCAACCATCTCGTCGAATCCGCCCACATTGCATCCATGCTTGCGTCGGAGCTCGGGATCGAACCAATGCAAGTGAAGCGATCGGCGCTGCTGCATGACATCGGCAAAGCCGTCACCCACGAAGTTGAAGGCTCCCACGCCCTGATCGGAGCCGAGATTGCCCGCCGGTTCGGAGAAGACCCGGCCGTCGTGCACGGTATCGAGGCTCATCACAACGAGGTCGAGCCGCGCAGCCTGCTGGCGGTGTTGGTGCAAGCGGCCGATGCCGTCTCCGCGGCCCGTCCGGGGGCGAGGCGGGAGGCGCTGGAGTCCTACGTTCGCAGGCTTGAGAAGCTCGAGTCGCTCGCCTCCGACTTTGGCGGGGTTAAGCAGGTGTTTGCGATGCAGGCCGGGCGAGAAGTGCGGGTAGTGGTGGATCCCGGTCAAGTCGACGACCTCTCGGCCTCGGACCTTGCCCGCAGAATCGCCCGCAAGCTCGAAGAGGACTTGCAATACCCGGGCCAGATCCAGGTAACGGTGATCCGCGAGTTTCGCGCCACCGAACAAGCCCGCTAGAAACCACTTGTGGTCCTGATCGCGCCGCCGGTTCGAAAGCCGCTATCGACGCGACCGGCGACGCGCGCCGGCAAGCGCTACCTCATCCGAACCTTCGGGTGTCAGATGAACGAGCACGACAGCCAGCGGATCGCTGGCCTGTTCGCTCTCGATGGCATGACCGCGACCACCGAGCTCAACTCGGCCGATGTGCTGTTCATCAACACTTGCACGATCCGTGAGGCAGCCGACAATCGGCTCTACGGGAACCTTGGGCAACTAAAAGAGTGGAAGGATCAGCGCCCCGACTCCCTGCTGGTTGTCGGGGGATGTGCCGCCCAGAAGGACCGCGACCTCGTGCGGCAGAAGGCGCCCTGGGTAGACGTGGTGATGGGAACGAACAACCTCGACCGGGTGCTTGATTTGATCGATTACGCCGAGGCTTGGGGCGGCATCACGGAAGTCGTCGAATCGCTCGAGGCGATGCCGTCGTCTTTGCCCGTGGAGCGCGAGCTGGCCCACTCGGCGTGGATCTCGATTCAGGTCGGCTGCAACAACTCCTGCACCTTTTGCATCGTTCCTTCCGTGCGCGGTCCAGAGGTGAGCCGACGGCCGGGTGACATCCTCGCCGAGGTTCGCTCCCTCGCCGCCCAAGGGGTGGTGGAGGTGACGTTGCTCGGCCAAAACGTCGATACCTACGGACGGGATCTCGCCCTGGACGGACGACGGCGTCCGCTCTTCGCTGATCTGCTGCGCCAAGTCGGCGCGGTAGATGGGATCTCGCGTGTCCGCTTCACAAGCCCGCACCCGGCCGACTTTCGGCGTGACGTGGTCGAAGCGATGGCCGAAACTCCCGCTGTCTGCGAACAGCTCCACCTTCCTCTGCAATCGGGCTCCGATCGGATCCTGGCGGCGATGCATCGCGGCTACAACACTGCCCGATATCTCGACAAGCTGGTGCTCGCTCGAGACTTGATTCCCGACCTGTCGGTTTCGACCGACGTCATCGTCGGCTTCCCTGGCGAGACCGAGTCTGACTTTCAGGACACACTCGACCTTGTTCGGGAGATCGGTTTCGATTCCGCCTTCATGTTCATCTTCTCCCCCCGCCCGGGCACGAGGGCCGCAGACATGGCCGATGACTTCGTTCCGGCGGGGGTGATCTCGGAGCGGTTTGGTCGTTTGGTGGAGATCCAGAACGCCTCTTCGCTCCGACGGAATCAGGAGATGGTCGGTCGCACCTATGAGGTCTTGACCGAGGGACCAT
>JBPCQV010000211.1:0-3107 GCA_050997725.1 Acidimicrobiia bacterium | reverse complement strand
GCCAGCAGGTGGACTCCGGCTCGTGGGCTCGCTCCCAACTCGACCGAAGGAAGCTGACGGGTCCGCCTGATCACAGATGAGAGGTAATTCAAAACGTCGTCATGGATCGTCGTAGCGGCCACGCTTTGCCGATTGGCGAGAAGATCTTCGGCCGAGGTAACCGCAACCACGTCGCCCAAAGTTGCCGGCATCAGCCCGTCGCGATCGAGACGGAGCAAAGAGAGTTCGTCCTCGGCGCTCGGATAGGCCATCTCGATCTTCATCAGGAAGCGGTCAAGCTGCGCCTCCGGCAATGGGTACGTGCCCTCGTATTCGATGGGATTTTGCGTCGCGGCAACCATGAACGGCTGGGGAAGCAGGTGGGAAACCCCGTCGACGGTCACCTGCCCCTCGGCCATCGATTCCAACAGCGCGGCCTGCGTCTTGGGAGGAGTGCGGTTGATCTCGTCGGCCAACAACAGGTTGGCGAACACTGGGCCGGGTCGGAAGACGAGATCGCCACCGCGCAACGCCACCGTTCCAGTGAGGTCGGATGGCAGCATGTCGGGAGTGAACTGAGCCCGGGAGAACGACAGACCCAAGGCGCGGGCCGCCGCCCGGGCGAGGAGGGTTTTGGCCGTCCCCGGCACTCCCTCGAGCAGGATGTGGCCGCCGACGAGGGCGGCGGCTAAGAGAGCGTCGATCGCCGCGGTCTGCCCAATGACGACTTTGGCAATCTCCTGGTGAAACCGATCCCGCAGCTCTCTCATTTTTGCCCTCCTGAGATTCGAGCGAGGATGCGATCGGTCGCGATCAGGTCCTCATCGCTGCGACGCCTGGATTGAGGTTGTTCCTCAGCGACGATCAGATCGACATCATTTGGTTCGAGCCCTCGCGACTTGGCAGCCTCGACGAGCGCCTCTTGCGAAGGGTCCACCACCGACCGACCCATCAACTCTCGCCGGGTTGCTTTTTGCACGATCGCTCGTGCCGCTTCGGGCTGCTTCGCTCGGGCCATCAGCGCCCCTAGGGCGTCGACATAGGTTCTCCGTTCCGGGGGTAAGTCGCGCCGTGCCCTTTCGGGCGGGCCGAATCGGCGGCCAACGGCAACCATCCAAACCAACAGCGCCAGACACAGCAGCCAGATCATTACCTGCCATCTGCCCGGCACGTTCTGCCAAAAGCCCTCGCCTCCGAAGCCGTGGACGTACTCGTCGAAAACGACTCGCCGCCCTCCGGCCAGGTTCACTGCCAACAACGCGTTATCGGCTTCGCCGATGAAGCCATTGGAGAGGACGGCGGCATCGGCGACATAGAAGATGCTGCCCTGTCCGTGGCTCTGCGCCAGGAGCGAAACCTGAGACGCACTGCCCATGAGACCAATCCCGCTTCCGGGATCGTCGAACACACCGAACCCCGGACCGGTGATCGATCGAACGTCCGCCGTCACGTCGCTTCCAACCAGAACCGTCGAAGAAGTCGGGCCTTCGAAGTTATAGGTAGGTGGTACTTCAAACAGACCGTCGATGAGCTCGTCCGGCATCTGCCCACCGAGCACCAATCGCCCTCCCCCTTCGAGAAACTCTTGAAGCCGCTCGATGTCCGCAGGCTCCGGCTGCCAAAACCCCGGCTCCATGATCACCAAGGTGTCGTCGGTGTCGAGCCGGCCAGACCCAAGCTGGACGGTGGAGAGCGGCTGCTCGAGGCGGGTGGTGCGAAATCCGAGCACATCGAGGAGCTCGTCCCAGGCAAGGGACGCATCGGTATTGGTCCCATAGCTTGAGCCTGGCGGCGCGAAGACTTCCTCCGTCGGTCGGATCGCGCGAAGGGCGAGATTGAACAGATTGAAAAGGATGATCGCAACCGCGGCCCCGACCAGCCAGCGGCGAAGCAGGCGGCCTTCGGCCGTGATGGTCGTGCTTCTCACACGGATTCCAAGAGCTCTCGCCAGCCCTCTACCGCGGCTCGATCATCCGGTGGGCCGGCCGGCTCATCCCCGTAGACGATGGCATCGAAGGTCAGGGCGAGCTCGTCGTATGCGGGGCGGCGGAGCGTCGCCGCCACTTCGGCGCTGGTCATGCCCGGCGTGAAGTCGATTGCTTGCTTTGCATCGAGCCGCAGCAATCCCGCGACAAACCGGAGCCGGACCGCTTCCCGAAAGTCCCCTCTGGCCGCAGCGGCCGCGGCTGAGGCCTCGAGCTCGCCGGGATCAAGCCCCCGCTCAGCTGTGATACGGGCAAGGTCGAAGGCTTCGATTTGCCGATTTCGTCGCTTGCCGAGCCGCAGAGTTGCCCAAACCGCCGCTGCAATCACCAACAACGCCAGAACGCCAAAGAACACTCGCGGCCCGCCGGGCACCGCTGAGATGACACGGTCGAGCCAATCGATAACTCGAAACCAGAAACGCGTTAACCAGTCGCCGAACGGATTCGGCCTCGCCCCTTGGTACTTGGCTGACGAAAGGATGCGATCGATCTCCTGACGGACACTTTCGGGGTCGATCGTCATGGACCGCCGGGACGACCGAGCCCAAACGGGTCAGTGTCGTCCGGAGGTGGTGGGAGAACGGGTGCTTCGGGTGCGGGCGGCACCGGGCTGTCGCTGCTTTGGGCCATGAACTCGAGGTCGAAACCCTCGAGTCGGACCCGCAGATCGAAGTAGGCCACCGTGAGGATCGCCGCCGTGAACGGTGTGGTGAAGATGCTGATCGCAGTGCTGAGCAGTGTTTGCACCTCGAGTTGGATTGCTGGAGTGGCAATGGTCGCGGCGCCGACGATCAACCCGATGACCAACCCGATCACGACGGTGATCAGGATCGAGAGGATGAGAACGCCGAGCATCGGCCAAAAACGCTTCTTGACCAAATCGAAGGAACGGGAAAGCCCCGCAGCGGGCCCCCTGCCTTCGGCCGCAATCGCCACTCCGGTCAAAGACCAAAGGGTGGCCAGGGCGACGCCAGGCAAGACATACAGCAGGAAGCCCACCAACAAGGGAATGAACGCGATGAGGGAGGCGCCGATCGCGGCGGGAAGCCGGCGGAGGCCATACCTGAGCGACTCCTTCCAGTCCGGGGGGCGGTCGAGATAGATGTCGACGATGGCCTTGGTCAGGGCCAACAACACCAGCAG
>JBPCQV010000202.1:0-9519 GCA_050997725.1 Acidimicrobiia bacterium | reverse complement strand
CCGTCGAGCTTGGTGAGGATGATCCCGGTGAGCCCGACGGCGTGAGCGAACTCGCGGACTTGCGAGATCCCGTTCTGGCCGGACGTCGCATCGAGGACCAGCAATGACTCGGCGACGCGGCCTCCGTCTCGCTCGAGAACCCGCCTGATCTTGGCGAGCTCCTGCATCAAATTCTGTTTCGACTGCAGCCGCCCGGCGGTGTCGACAATCAGCACATCCCGTTTCCGAGCGCGGGCGGCCTGGAGCCCGTCGAAGGCCACCGCCGCCGGGTCGGCACCTTCCCGTCCGCCCACCACCTCGACTCCCACCCGATCGGCCCAGGTGCGGAGCTGGGCGTCGGCGGCCGCCCGAAAGGTGTCGGCCGCGGCCAGCAATGGTTCGTGCCCATTTTCGCGTAACCGGCCGGCGAGCTTGGCAATCGAGGTCGTCTTGCCGGATCCGTTGACCCCGACGACCAGGAACACAGCCGGATCGCCGGCCAAATCGAGGGACCGATCGGCGCCGTCGAAGGCTGACCGCAGCTCGGTCACAAGGAGGCTGCGGGCGGCGTCGAGGTCCTCGGGTTTTCCCTTCCGCACCCGTTCTACCAGTCCGGCCGCAGCCGTCACGCCGACATCCGCCCCGACCAACGCTTCCTCCATCGCCTCCCAGAACTCCTGGTCGATTCGACCCCGCCCAAAGGTCGCCCGCAAAGCCTGACCGAGAGAGGAACGGCTCTTGCCGAGACGGCCGACGACCGAAGGTGTGGGGCGCCGGGTTGGAGGTGCCGCGCTTCGCGACGGCCGGCGAGCGAAGAAATACCCACCTCCGATGACGAGAAGGACGACCGCCAGGATGATGACGATTTGGAGCGAATCCACCCGAGCGAGGGTACCGGCCTAGATATTCAGCGTGGCCAGGTCGCGAGAAAGGACCTGCGACGAACCGCCCGGCTCCATTGTCACGCCGTAGAGCACATCGGCCACTTCCATCGTTTGTTGCTGGTGGGTGATCAGCACGAGCTGGCTCTCCCCGCGGAAGGTATCCACGAGGCGAAGGAAGCGCCGCAGGTTGGAATCGTCGAGGGCGGCCTCGACCTCGTCGAGGATGTAGAACGGCGACGGGCGCGCCCGGAAGACTCCGAACAAGAACGCCAGGGCCGCCAAGGAGCGCTCGCCGCCGGATAGCAAGCTGAGGTCCCCGATCTTCTTACCCATCGGTTGGGCCTCGATTTCGACCCCCGAGGTGAGCGGTTGACCCGGGTCGGTGAGCCGCATACGGCCTGCCCCGCCCGGGAAAAGGACTCCGAAGTAATCCTGATACGCCGCGGCAACTTCTTCGAAAGCCGAGCTGAACCGGGCCTGGATCTCCTCATCGAGGGCACGCATCACCTGGCGCAAATCACTGCGCGACTTTTCCAAGTCCTCGAGCTGACCCGCCATAAAATCGTGACGGTCGGCCAGCTCCCGATATTCCTCGGCCGCCAGCGGATTGACCGCTCCCATCCTCCGCAGCTCGGCTTGCCGTTGGACCAGGAGCTCGGACAGGTTGTCGCCCGCGATGGCATTCGCTTCCAAGGCAGCATCCTCATCAGTGTCGAGATCCCGACGAAGACCTTCGGCAACGGCCTCCCGCCGCACCCGCGCTTCTGCTTCGACGATGGCAAGGGTGCTGAGAGTCTCCCGGTGGCTTTCGATCTCGTTCTTCGCTCGGCTTAGTTCCGAGCGCTGACGGCTGAGCTTGAGATCGGCTATCCGAAGTTGCTCGCGCCCAACCGCTTGACGTTCCCGAAGCACGCCAATCTTGTGACGGATGACTTCGATGGCACGAACGGCGAGGAACTCGACGTTCTGCAGACGTGCCAGATCGTCGTCGGAGACAGATCCGCCGCCCCGCGCCGCCAACTCTTCTTCGACTGTCTGCTCGCGGCCGCGGAGCAGCAGCAGCCGTTCGGAGGAAGCCGAAAGTGTTCGCTCGGCTTCTTGCCACGCAACGCGAGCGTCCTCTTTCGCGGACGCCAACTGCCAGCGACGCTCGGAGACGTCTGCCATCAAGCGCTGGCGTTCCGCTTCCTCGCCTTCCAAAGCCGAAATCGTCGGCCCGAGCCGCTCAATGGCAAGTTGGCGTTCGGCGATGACGTTGTCGAGCAGGCCCTGCCGCTGTTCGAGCCGCAAATGCTCGCCGGCCAATTCGACAACCATCCGTTTGGTTCTGCCCCTGGCTTCGGTGATCCCGGCCAAGCGAGCCTCGAGCGATTCGAGAGCCTCCAAAGCTTCGCGCTCTGCCGCCCGGTTTGCCTCGAACTGGCGTCGCATGCTGGTCATCCGGCTTGTGGCTTTCGCCAGCCCAACCTCGGCTCGGTCCAGCTCGACATTCGCGGCCTCGAGCAGCAGCTTTGCGGTCGGCGCCAGGCGAATCCCATCGACGGTGAACAGGTCGCCCTCGGGGGTGACCACCCTTAGCTCCGGCTGGTCCTTGGCAAAGGCCCACGCCGCGATCCATCCGTCGACAACAACGACGTCTCCCATCAACGCGACCGCAATCTCGGACCCTGTGGCACCGATCAAATCGATCAGAGGCGCAATACCGTGTTCGGGCGCTTTCGGTGCTGAGAGTAGGCCGCCGGGTCGCCCTCTCACCGCTGACTGTCCCCCGCCTCCAATTGCTTTGGCGCTTGCGATTGCGTCCTCGAGATCCGTGGCCCCTTCGAAAGCGATCGCATCGGCCCAGGGCCCGAGCGCCGCGTTAACCGCCGGCAGCCATTCCGGGGACACGTTCCAAAGCGAGGTGAGCGACCCCAGCGCACCCTGGCCATTGGCGACGATCCGTTGGACGTCGGCGGGTCCCGCTTCCGAGGCCGCGATGGCGTCGCGCCGCGCCAACGCCGCGACGGCATCGAGGCGGCGGTCCTGCTCTTCGAGCTGGGCTGTCTCCCACGCTTCTTGCTCACGTCGACGAGTTGCGGCCGAGGTCTCATACCGGTCCTGGGCCTTGCCCACCAGGGCGTCGAGGTCGAGCATTTCTTGGTCGACATCCGTCACTGTCTTGTTCTCGGCCTCGATCTGCTCGCCCACCACCGTCAAGCGATGTTCGATCTGAGCTAACTCGCGGCGATCACGTTCGTCGGCGGCAACGAACGAGCGCCGCTCACCCTGCACCACGGCGAGAGCACCCTCGGCGGAAAGATCGGCCTGGTCAGCCAGCGACCTTTCCTGTTCTTCGAGCAACCGAAACGACGCTTCGTCTTGCCCGGACTGGTTCGAGGAGTGCTGGCAGAGCGCTTCCGTCTCGACAATCTCGCGCTGGAGCAGCAATTGCTCTTCCTCGAGGTCGTTTCGCCGCTCATCGGCGCCTTGGCGACGGCTGCGGGCGTTGCGGTGACGTTCTTGCGCCACCTGCGCAACGCGGCGGAGGCGTTCGGTGGTCGTTTCGAGCCGAGCGGCTGCCTCGCTGTCACGATCGAGGGCTTCTTGGCGGTCCGACGCGGCCCGGGCATTGGAGTCGATCTCGGACTCGAGGCGGGCGCTCAATGACCGGGCCGCTGCCAACGCAGTCGAGAGCTCGGTTTGACTGGTGCGAGCATCTTGGAGAGTGCCGTCGAGCTGGCGAAGCTCCTCCCCCGCCAGGAAGAGGGCCAGGCTCCTGACCTCGGAGACGAGGGCGCCGTGACGGTCGGCGGCTTCCGCCTGCCGCTTGAGCGGTCGCATCTGCCGGCTCACCTCCGCCAGAATGTCGGTGAGTCGAACCAGGTCTTCGTCGGTGCGTTCCAAACGACGCATCGCCCGCTCTTTGCGAAGTTTGTGCTTGAGGATCCCGGCCGCTTCTTCGATCACTGCCCGGTGCTCTTCAGGGCCCGCGCCGAGAATCGCGTCGACCTGACCCTGGTTGATAATGATGTGCTGGTGGCGCCCCACTCCGGAGTCGCTCAGCAACTCGGTGACGTCGAGCAATCGGCAGGCCATACCGTTGATCTCGTATTCAGAAGATCCATCGCGATAAAGACGGCGGGTGATGGCAACCTCATCAAGGTCGAGGGCCATTTGTCGTCTGTTGTTATCGAAAATGACAGTCACTTCGCTGCGGTTGAGCGCAGGCCGAGTGGCGGTTCCGGCGAAGATGACATCGTCCATCCGAGCCGTCCGGAGCGAGCGCGGCGCCTGGGTGCCGAGGACCCAGTGGATGGCGTCAACCAAATTGGATTTTCCCGAGCCGTTCGGCCCTACCACCACCGACACGCCGGGACGAAACTCGAGCCGCGTTCGGTCGGCGAAGGACTTGAACCCGGCCACCTTCAATGTCTTCAAATACAAGAGTTACACCTGTGTGATTCGGTTCCCGCAGGCTAGCGGATCAGGAAATCCTGGAGGTACCGGTCGAGCGCCACCACCTCGGACTCGACCCCGGAAACCTCTGCCAACGACGGGCCGATCCACAGCCAATCGAGCATCCGATCTACCGCTTCGGGCTCGCCTTGCAACCAGACCTCGACGGTCCCCTCACCCCAAACGTTGCGAACCCAACCCCAAAGATTGAAAGATCGGGCAGTGCTCCGAGTGGCTTGTCGGAATCCAACTCCCTGGACCTGACCGCTGACAACAGCTTTGACCGCCTTGGTCATCAGACTTGGCAGTAGGGGCAGTAGAAGGAGGAGCGGCCGCCGATAACGAGCCGTTTGATCGGGGTGCCACAACGCCGGCAGGGCTCCCCTTCTCGTCCATAGACGAAGAGCTTGCGCCGATACTCGCCACTTCGACCTTCGGGACTGCGATACCCGGACTCCGACAACGAGGTTCCCCCGGCAGCTATGCCCGCCTTCAGGATCGGCCCGATCGCCTTGCGAACCCTCGTCATCTCCTCGCCGCTGAGGTCACCGCCGCGACGAGTTGGACGGACCCCGGCGCGAAACAGCACTTCGTCGGCGTAGATGTTGCCAAGCCCCGCGACGATCCGTTGATCGAGGAGCAATGACTTGATCGGCGCCTTCCTTCCGCCGAGTCGCGCCGCCAGTTGCGGAGTCCGCGGCAGGTCGCTGAACGCGTCCCGCCCCAATCGCAGCGCGGCTTCGAGCTCGTCGGGGGTGAAAACGGCGATGAATCCGAACGTGCGGGGATCGATGAACCGGATCTCGTCACCCCGGTCGGTTCGAACGATGAAGTGCGTGTGAGCGATCTCCTCATCTTCCGGCGCCAGGATGAGGAATCGCCCGGACATGCCGAGATGCATCACCCAGGTGAGCTCGGACTCGAGCCGGCCGAGGATGAACTTTCCGTGCCGGTCGAGCCGATGGACAAGCTGGCCCGTGAGTCGATCCACCACGTCCTGGGGGTTCTCGTTGCGTCGCCCGGTGCGGGGATGGCGAATCTCGGCCTCGACAATCCGCCGCTCCTCCACATACGGCGCCAGCAGGCGGCGTGTCGTCTCAACTTCGGGCAGCTCAGGCACAGCGGGGAGCATATTTCCCGATCGGGCCCTCTCCCCCACCGGAAGTTGGGGGAGAGTCCGCCGACGAAGGAGGCGGAAGAGGGGGCCACGTCGTAACGGTCCGCAAAGTGGCCCCTCCCCCTCGCTGCGCTCGGGTACTCCCCCGGCTTCCGCCAGGGGAGAGGGGGGTACCCTTCACGACATGTCCGAGGATGCCTACACCGCCACACACCGGGAGTACGTGGCCGCGATCTTCGAGGTCGGTGAGGAGGGTTTGCCGGTGATACAGGCGCGGATCGCCGAATGGTTGGGGGTAAGCCGCGCCTCGGTGTCGGAGATGATCCGCAAGATGGAGTCCGACGGGTTGGTCACAGTCAACAGCGAGATCACTCTCACCCAGGCTGGACGCCACCTCGCCGAGGTCGTGGTCCGCCGGCACCGACTCGCAGAACGATTCCTCGGCGAGGTGCTCGGGCTGCCGTGGGTGAAGGTCCACGCCGAAGCCGAGGTCTGGGAGCTGGCGATTTCCGACGATGTCGAGGCAGCCATGCTCGCCAAGCTCGGTAAGCCGACCACCTGTCCACATGGCAACCCGATCCCCGGAGCCGGGTACCGACAACCCAACCTGATGCAGATGTCGAAAATGCCGGCGAGAAAAGGAACGGATGAGCCGATGGTCTTGCATCGCATCTCCGAAGAGCTCGAGCTCGACAACGAGATCATGGGATTTCTCGACGACTCCGGCCTTCGTCCCGGCGCTTCAGTCGAACTCATCACGCAGACAAGAGACGGCACCTTGACCGTGGCCGTTGGTCACGGTGAACGGGTGGGCATCAGCCCGTTTATCGCCGAGCGGCTGTTTCTGGCCGCAACGCCGGTCTAGTCGTTCTCGCCAGCGGTCAACGAGGTCAGCGCGGCACGCGCCGCTTCCTGCTCCGCTTCCCGCTTGGAGGCGCCACTCCCCTCGCCGCGAACTTTCCCGCCGACACTGACCTCGGCATAGAACTGCTTGCGATGATCAGGCCCGCTTCCCTCGACTGCGTAAAGGGGTGACCTGCCGGAGGCGGCCAGCACTTCTTGCAGCCGCGTCTTGTGATCGGCGCCGCCAGGTCTTTGGGCTCGCTCCTCAATCCGATCCGCCCAAAGCCCAAGCACCACCGTCGATGCCTTTTCGAGATTGGAGTCGAGATAGATGGCGCCGATCACCGCTTCCATGGCGTTCGCGAGGATCGACGACTTCGCTCTTCCCCCGGTTACTTCCTCGCCATGGCCGAGTCGCAGATAGTCGTGCAGCCTGACGTCGGCCGCAACCGCCGTGAGCACTTCCTTGCTCACCGCCGCTGCCCGGACCTTGGCCATCTCTCCTTCGCTCATCGATGGGTAGGTCGAGTAGAGATAGGAAGTGACAGAGAGCCCGAGGACGGCGTCGCCGAGAAACTCCAATCTCTCGTTGTCGGCCGTGTCGTGGTTCTCGGCCTGGAACGAGCGATGGGTCAAAGCCGCTTCGAGCACCTCCAAATCGGAGAATTTATAGCCGAGGGTTTCCTCGAGATTGCGATCAGACGGGCGTAACTGTGTCATTCCTGGTCACCACTCGGCGCAAGCGTTCCTGCACCCGAGCAACGAGGTCCTGATCGAGGCCGGCTCGAGCCATGCGCAAGGCGTTGTAGATCGCCACTCTTCCCGACGAACCATGCGCGATCACGACGACCCCGTTGACACCGAGCAAATGGGCGCCACCAGTGTTCTCGTAGTCGAGCAAATGACGAATCGGGCGCACTGCCCCAGCCACCTGCTCCACCAGCTCGGGCGGCAACGACGACACCGCTTCGACCACCATGTCGGCAACCATGGCGGCCACGCCTTCGGTGGTTTTGAGCGCGATGTTGCCGACGAACCCATCGGTGACAAAGACGTCGGCCCGGCCGGTGCCGATGTCCCTGCCTTCGACATTGCCGATGAAGTTGAGGCCCGACTCGTCCAAGAGCTTGTAGGCGTCCTTCTCGAGACCCCGTCCCTTGCCAGGCTCTTCGCCATTGTTGAGGAGACCTATTCGTGCGCTAGCCAGTCCAAAGAACACCTCGGCGGCCACCGAACCCATGATCCCGAACTGAAGGAGATGGTCGGCCTTGACTTCGAGGTTGGCTCCGCAGTCGAGGATCAGGATTGGTCCGGCCGGGGTGGGAATGACCGAGGCGAGCGCCGGACGATGCACGCCCTCGCTCCGCCCGATAACGATGGCCGCCGCCGCCATCGCCGCTCCCGTCGAGCCGGCGGAAACAAATGCTCCCGCCTCTCCGGCCTTCACGAGACGCGCAGCGACGCTGATCGACGAGTTCGGTTTCTCGCGCAGGGCCCGCGCCGGGTCCTCGCCCATCTCGATCTGCTCGCTGGCGTCGACGATCGGAAGGTCGATGTCGTGGCCTTCGAGCTCCTGGTAGATCGCATCGCGCTCGCCCACCAAGAGCACATTCACCCCGTCTGCCGCTGCCATCACCGCGCCTGCCACGATCTCGGCTGGAGCCCGGTCGCCGCCCATCGCATCCAGGGCGATTGCCGTCATTCGGTCTCTAAGACCTCGCGATCGCGATAGGTGCCGCACGTCGGGCAGGCACGGTGCGGCAACTTGACCGTGTTGCACCGAGGACAAATGGAGGTGGGGGGCTTTCGGACCTTCCACGACGACCTGCGCGAATGCGTACGCATGCGCGAGCTTTTCTTCTTTGGCACCGCCATGGTGTCTTCCTTCAGCTTTCGGATCCGAACAGTTGTCTCAACGCGGCAAAAGGTGACGAGGGCTCCTCGCCGTGGCCGGCGCAAGGGTCAGTATTCAAGTCGGCGCCGCACTCAACACAAAGTCCGAGGCAGTCGGGCCGGCAGACCGGATCGGCCGGGAGCGCCAACGACACCTCGTCATGAACCACCGGACCGAGGTCGATCATTCCGTCAACCCCGACCAGCGATTCGTCTTCGCCGGGGTGGCGCACGAAGAGCTCGGACCACTCGGTTTCGATCGGACCCTCCCACTTCCGGAGGCAGCGAGCGCAAACGTGATCCGCCATGACCCCCGACCAGCCGTCGACCAAAACCCCGAGGCTGGTGGCGGTGACGTGGGCATAGGTAGCAGAGCTCGAGGAGACGCTGCTCTCGCCGACCTCGAAGTTGACCTTCGCCTCGCCGTAGACCCAGCGATCAGCCCCGGGATGCCCGAGCAGATCGGACACTTGAAAGCGAAGGTTGTCCATCAGTCGTAGGGAACCTCGGGCGGCTTGGGGCGAGCGCGGTAGAACTCGTCGCGGGTGAAGTGGACCCGCCCCAGCAGCTCGGTGAGGAGCGTTTCGATTCGGGAGAGGTGGCCATCTATCTCGTCTTCGGCTTCGAGCCGCATCCGGCGGGAATCGCCTTCGGCGCGCCGGACGAGCACGTTGGCTTCCTCTACGGCTTCAGCCAGCACATGGTTGTCGGAGACGAGGCGACGCGATTCGGCAATGGCCTTGTCGGTGATCTCTTTGGCTCGCTCGTTTGTGCGGGCGATAAAAGCTTCGCGTTCGCGGACCATCCAGCGCGCCGCCCGTAGCTCATTCGGGAGCGCGGCCTGGATCTTTTGCAAACGTGCCAACAGCATGTCTCGATCGATCAACACGCTGCTCGACAACGGCACCGACTTGGCTTCCTGTACCTCGGCAACGAGCGATTCGAGGATCTCGAATATGCTCTCGTCGCTTTCGTCGAAGTGATCGGTCATAGCCGCTCCTTCAAGATCCGCTGCACAGACGGCGGAACGAGACTCTCGACGTCGCCTCCCAACCGCGCCACCTCCCGCACGAGCGACGAGGAGAGGTAGCTCCACAGCGGGTTGGTCGGGATGAACAGAGTCTCGACTCCGGAGAGATTCCGATTCATCTGCGCCATCGCCAGCTCATAGTCGAAATCGCTCAGGGCTCGCAAACCCTTGACCACTACGTCGACCGATTTGGAACGAGCGAAATCCACCAACAACCCCTCGAAGGCCTCGACCTCGGCCTTGCCCTCGATCAGGTCGGAAAGGACCTCGACCCGCTCTTCGGCCGATAGAAGTGGCGTCTTCGACGGATTGCTCACCACTCCCACCACGACGTG